>JABHFC010000311.1 GCA_018676275.1 Gammaproteobacteria bacterium
AGTTTGTAAGGATGTTCCCAGAATGTCATCTGGTAAACACCACCGCCTACTTCACGCCATGCTCCTGTTAATGATGGCAAACAGCAGATTGCGCGAATAGCCTGACCACCACCCCAGTTTCTTTCTACCGCAACACCGACACGTATCGCAGCGGGGTTGGTTTTTGCAAACTCGCGTGCAAGAGTACGAATATCTTCAGCAGGAATACCGGTAATGCCTTCAGCCCATTCTGGAGTGCGATCTTTCGCGCGTTCCGCCAGTTCTTTATAACCATGCGTGTAGTTATCAATATAATCCTGATCACCAATTCCTTCTTCAATGATAGTGTTAATCATTGCCATGGCCAGCGCGCCATCGGTACCTGGCTTTACCGGAATATGCCAGTCAGCCTGTTTGGCCGTGCGCGACTTATATGGGTCGATGACAACAACTTTGGCACCTTTTTTTCTGGCTTCTTGAACAAAATGCCAGTGATGTAGGTTGGTACTTACGCTATTACATCCCCAGATAATTATGTATTTGGAATGCACAAAACTTTCCGGACAGACACCGCCACTGGGTCCATGGGTTAATACCCAGGCAGTTGCTGAACCTTCTCCACAGAACGTTCTTTCAGTTACTGTTGCACCGAGTTTGGCGAAAAAAGCGTCGCCACCATTCAAGCCATGAACCAGACCCTGATGTCCCAGGTAGCTGTAAGGAACAATGGCCTGAGAACCATGTTCATCAATAATGGCTTTCCACTTGGCAGTGATTTCATTTAGTGCTTCATCCCATGTAATGCGCTCAAATTCTTTGCTGCCTTTGGGACCAGTACGGCGCATTGGGTAGAGGAGACGGTCAGGGTGATAATGTCTTTTTTCGTAGTCCTTTAATTTTACGCAGAGTCCACCGCGGGTCATTGGATGTTCTTTATTGCCACGAACACCTGTCAATTTGCCATCCTCGACTTCGAATACCATTGAACAAGTATCGGGACAATCGTGTGGGCAACCACCGTGATGAGTTTCTTTTAATTGTGCTGACATATCTGACCTCTCCTCATTATTAATACAGCCGATTTCATATCGATCTGAAGTTTTTATATAGAGTGTTGCTAGAAGACTTAGCAAAACTGACGAGTGCCAGTTCCGTCAACAAAGGCACCTTGAGTAGATCAAGCTTACGACGGTTAGGCAAGAATTTCAGTAATAATTTCCCCCTGACTGTTGAATCAAATTATCTGGCACCGCAACAAAACAGGCCTGACAATGATTTTGGTTTCTTATCCCTGTTTTATTGCAGGATAAACCTGGTTTCTACCGGCTTCTTTTGCTGAATATAAAGCCTCATCGGCCTGTTTAACAAGAGCGGAACTATCCATATCTCTGTTGGGAGTTACACAGACTACGCCAAGGCTGATGGTGATATATTCATTTACATTGGATTTTTCATGCGGAATTTTTAAAGATTCAATCGCAGAACGAATTTTCTCTGCAACAATTAGAGCCACATTAAGCTCAGTGTCGGGTAATACAATAACAAACTCCTCACCCCCGTAGCGTGCAGCCAGATCACTACCTTTACGTGATCTGCTTTCTATTGTGATTGCAATATTCTTTAATACTTCATCCCCTTCAGGATGCCCATAAAAGTCATTATAATTTTTGAAGAAATCGACATCACACAACATCACAGAGATCGGACTTTGGTTTCGAATAGCCCTTGCCCATGCGTTGGAAAGAAAAGCATCGAACCCTCGTCGATTGGCAATACCTGTTAAAGCATCCTGCACAGTTAATCTGGATAAATCATCTGCCAAACCCTCAGCTTTGATTTTGGCATCGATTAATTCCTTTTCAGTATCGATGTGATTCTCAATATCCAGTTCCAGCTTCTGGTTCATACCTGCAATTAATTCTTTTTCCTTTTCTAGTTGACGTAACAATTCAACGTTATCAAATTGCAGATTTACGACCTGTTTCAACATTTTATTGATTCGAAACATGCTGACTGAAAGGAATGCATAATATACGAGTACCAGTACGCCAAAGGTTCGTAGCGTAGATTCTTCCTGAATTACTAATATGATTCCCAATGGCAACAAAGAAGTGGAAGCATAGATCAGATATGCCGGGCGACTAATGGCGTAAGTACCAATTGACCCACCTGCCAGACCGGTGATAACCAGCATTGTCAGGGCAGTATAACCCCGGACTTCAATGGGCAGAGTTAGCAGTGCAAAGATACCCCATAACAGGCCGGATAATGCAGTTCCTATTAGAAAACGAGTGTTCCAGACAGTATAATTATCGCTACGATTACCCGCTTTAAAGTATGCTGTTACCAGCATATAGCGGGCGATATTGAGAACGCTAAAGAAAATTATCCATGGTAGTAAAATAGCCGATGCAGCATGACCCCACATGGCGAATATAAAAACCAGAGTGGCTGACTGAGCGGCAAGAATGGAGACCTTCGCCTGATCATAGAGGATCTCGACTTCCTTACCTTTTATAAGTTGTAACTTGTCTCTGGTATTTTTCTGATTTTTAGATTCCAACTTAAGCCTCAAATACTCATAAATTAAAAACAGGAATAATCCAGCCCTGGATGCTGTAGCCAGGAATAAGCAGTATATACGGTAAAGGCGAGATCGAGAGCATTTGTTTGTGATAAATTGCCGATGCATCTTCCAAGGAGCTCTTCACGTGTTCTATCAAAACAATGAATTGCTGTACTGGTATGAATCTTCGAGACAGTGTAGTTTTTATATCTAATAGACAGCTAAAGAGTGAAATGTATGGCTAAACGTAGTTTAGAAACTGGAAAACAAGGGATGGTAGCTACCAGTCAGCCGCTGGCATCAAAAATTGCATTGGATGTATTAAAACAGGGTGGTACAGCCGTGGATGCAGCTATAGCCGGCAATGCAGCTTTGGGTCTGATGGAACCACATATGTGCGGAGTTGGTGGTGATTTGTTTACCATAGTATGGGATGCGAATACCCAGAAATTGCATGGTCTTAACGCCAGCGGGCGATCGCCGCGAGGCTTATGCTACGACATTTTGAAAAAACGATTGCAGGATGAGAAGCACGACAAGATTCCAGTTGAAGGACTGCTTCCCGTTTCAGTCCCTGGCGCAGTTGATGGATGGTTTTCTCTACATCAAAGGTTTGGCTGTTTACCATTGTCATCCCTGTTTGAACAGGTGATCAAATATGCCGAGGAAGGATTCAGGCTAACACCGGTAATTGCAGGAGAGTGGAATCAGTATTCCGATAAACCGTCGCTAAGCTCAATAGGTGATTTTCATCAGGTTTATAGACCTGATGGCTTAGCGCCGGCCGAAGGTGACTTATTTCGAAATCCACAGTTGGCAGAAACTTATCGTGTCATTCTCGAAGAAGGTAAACGAGGGTTTTACGAAGGCGAGTTGGCGCAGCGTATAGATAAGTTTATGTCTGAGCACGGTGGTTATTTGAGCAGGGCTGATCTGGTAGCACATAAATCAGAGTGGGTAGATCCTGTTTCGGTAAAGTATCGTGGCTATGATATTTTTGAATTACCCCCTAACACAACAGGCATGGCAGCTTTGCAAATGTTCAAGTTGATGGAAGGTTTCGATCTATCTAACAGGATTGAGCCGGATCCGGAATCAATTCACTTGATGGTAGAAGCGAAGAAACTTGCGTTTGAAGATCGGGCACGTTTTTATGCGGATCCGGATTTCAATCCTGCGCCAATAGAAAAATTGTTATCTGATGAGTACAACGATATACGCCGGGCAGGTATCTCTGATCGTGCTGCAAACCTGGTCAGTGCAGGGGATCAGTTTTTACAAAAAGGAGATACAGTCTATTTAACGACCGCTGATGCCAACGGCAATATGGTGTCTTTGATTCAAAGTATATTTCATCCATTTGGTTCCGGCGTAGTTGTACCGGGGACTGGTTTTGCCTTGCAAAACAGAGGTCTTCTTTTTTCAATGGACCCATCTCACGCTAATGTCTATGCGCCGAACAAACGTCCTTTTCAAACTATTATTCCGGCCTTTGTTATGCATCAGGGTAAACCTCATATGAGTTTTGGTGTAATGGGTGGAGATATGCAACCGCAGGGGCATGCACAGGTGATTAGTAATCTTCTTGATCGCAACATGGATTTGCAGGCAGCGGGCGATGCTTTGCGTTGGCGACACGATGACTCTACCCAACCTACAGACAATGTTGGTGATAGCTTGAGAGATGGAGGTAAATTAGTATTGGAAAAGGGTTTCCCAGAGTCTTTCATAGAGGAATTGATTAAACGTGGTCACAAGGTTTCTGATAATGACGGAGGTTTTGGTTTCGGCGGATATCAGGCAATCATGTGTGATGGCAAAGGTGCATATATTGGCGCATCTGAGAGCCGTAAAGATGGCTGCGCCATTGGATATTAAGTACTAATAACAAATGACTAATAACAATCTTACCCAACGTGACCGTGCTAGTGTCTGGCATCCTTATTCGTCAACAATCAATGCGCCTGATGTTTTTCCAGTCGAGTCTGCTTCAGGAGTTTATCTCAAGCTTAGTGATGGTAGCCAGATAATCGACGGTATGGCGTCCTGGTGGTGTGCAATTCACGGTTATAATCATCCGCTACTTAATGCGGCCATTGAATCGCAGTTGACAGATATGGCGCATGTTATGTTTGGTGGATTAACCCATGCTCCTGCAATTGACCTGGCCGAAAAACTTGTCGAAATAACACCAGCGAGTCTGCAAAAAGTTTTTTTTAGTGATTCGGGTTCAGTTGCTGTAGAGGTCGCACTAAAAATGGCGATCCAGTACTGGGCAGCTAAAGGTCAGCCTGGCAAGCAAAAGATGCTGAGTCTGAGACAGGCCTATCACGGTGATACCCTCGGGGCGATGGCGGTTTGTGATCCGGTGACTGGAATGCACACCTTGTTTAATCAGGTACTGAGTTCAAATTATTTCGCCGATGCGCCGGGGACGAGATTCGCTGGGGAATGGCGAGAGCAGGATATTTCTTCTCTGCAATTATTACTTGAACAACATCATACAGAAATAGCGGCTCTGATACTTGAGCCTGTTGTGCAGGGTGCTGGTGGTATGTGGTTTTACTCTGCGGAATATTTACGACGCGCACGTACACTTTGTGATGAATATGATGTGTTACTAATAGCCGATGAGATTGCGACCGGGTTTGGTCGAAGTGGAAAATTATTCGCTTGTGAATACGCTGACATTTCTCCTGACATCATGTGTGTAGGGAAAGCATTGACCGGTGGTTATATGACGTTGGCAGCAACGCTCGCAACAAACGATGTCAGTGAAACGATTTCCGATGAAGGCGAAGGCGTATTTATGCACGGGCCAACTTTTATGGCGAACCCACTGGCTTGTTCTGTTGCCCTGGCCAGCATAAATCTGCTGCTGGCTTATGACTGGAAGAAAAAAGTAACGTTGATAGAAGCTGAACTGGAAAACGGTTTGGCCAAATGTCGTGAGCTGAGTAATGTCGTAGATGTACGAGTACTGGGTGCGATTGGTGTAGTCGAACTGGATACACCGGTAGATATGTACACTATTCCTGCCGAGTTTGTAAAAAGAGGTGTTTGGGTGCGTCCTTTTGGCAAGCTGGTGTATGTGATGCCACCGTACATTATCGAAGCGGCTGAGCTGAACACCTTGTGTGATGCGATGTATACTGTTGTCAAAGGTCTGACGTAAAAATTACCGGGAGAAATTCATGACTCAAACATGTGTCATTGTCGGGGCCAGCCATGCCGCGGCACAACTTGCACCAATTTTGCGACAGGAAGGTTGGGAAGGACGCATCGTCGTTGTCGGAGATGAGCCTTACATTCCCTATCATCGACCGCCTCTGTCAAAGACCTTTCTATCTGGTGAGAAAACTCTCGAAGATATCTATATTCGTCCTCAAATGGTTTATGACAAAGCGGAAATTGAATTTCTGTTGAATACACGTGTTGAGGCCATAGATCGTGAAAAGAGGATATTGAGTTTGAACAATGGTGAAACACTTGCATACGATAAACTGGCATTAACCGTTGGTTCAAGGGTTCGAAAAGTTGATCTTCCCGGTATAGATCTTGAAGGTATTTATTACCTGCGTGATGCCAATGACGTAGAACAAATCAAATCCAAAGTGAAGGAAGGTAAACATGCCGTTATTGTCGGTGGTGGTTACATCGGTCTGGAAACAGCGGCAGCATTGAGAAAGCAGGGCATGGATGTGACAGTGTTGGAAATGATGGAGCGCGTACTACAACGTGTGACAGCACCTGAAATTTCTGAATTTTATGATCGTGTGCATAAAGAAGAGGGTGTGAAAATTTGTTGTGGTGTTGGCGTTGCATCATTTGCAGGGAATACTAATGTCGAAAAAGTCATTTGTAGTAATGGTGATGAATACGCAGCTGATCTGGTTGTGGTTGGGGTTGGTATTGTTCCTAATGTGGAACTAGCTGATGCTGCGGGTCTGGAAGTGAATAATGGTATCGTTGTTGATCAGTTTGCCCGAACTTCTGATCATGACATCGTTGCCGCCGGTGATTGTACTAATCATCATAATGTTTTATATGACATAAATATCAGATTGGAGTCCGTGCAAAACGCAACTGACCAGGCAAGGGTTGCCGCACAGACTCTTTGTGGAAAAGAAAAGGCCTACGATGCACTGCCCTGGTTCTGGTCAGATCAATATGATTTGAAATTGCAAATTGCAGGTTTGTCTCAGGGTTATGATGAGGTCATCGTCCGCGGGGACAGAGACAATAGTCGTAGCTTTGCCGCATTCTATTTAAGGGGAGGCGTGGTAATAGCCGTTGATGCGGTAAATAAGGCTCCGGAGTTTATGGTGGGCAAACGCTTGATCACGGGCAAAGTAGCTGTAGACAAGATGCAACTTGCAGATGAGAATATTCCCATTAAAGAATTACTCACTTAACTTAAGGGCTAATACAGTGTTACTACATAAAAGATCATTGCACTTTCCACTTTTTCTAATTCTTGCGGGCATTTTGATATCGGCATGCAGTGAAGACGAAGCAGCTACTGGTACCAGTGTTGAAAAACCAATGCCTGTTATTTCAAATGCACCCGCTGCTGAATCCGATTTATTACCTCATCAACAAATGGCCAAAGATTTTTTGAAAGAATTGATCGAGATTGACACTACCCACAGCGCGGGAGATGCCACGAAGGCAGCTCAGGCCATGGCTAATCGTCTTATCATAGCGGGTTTTCCTGAAGAAGATGTTCAGGTGCTGGTACCGGTTGAAACAAAAGGAAACCTGGTAGCTCGTTTCCGGGGCAAGGAAAGTGGATTAAAGCCACTGATATTATTAGCACATATCGATGTCGTGGAGGCTAACCCCGACGACTGGGAATTACCTCCCTTCACTTTCATCGAAAAAGACGGCTATTACCATGGTCGTGGTACAACAGATGATAAAGATGAAGCTGCGATCCATATTGCTAATTTGATTCGCCTGAAACAGGAGGGCTATCAACCTGAACGTGACATCCTGGTATTACTGACAGCAGATGAAGAAGGTGGCCCACATAATGGTGCGAAGTGGCTGGCACAGGAACACCGAGATTTAATTGATGCAGAGTACGCACTTAATGAAGGTGGTGGAGGTGCAATTAAAAATGGACGTTATATTTCCAATGCTGTTCAAGCCAGCGAAAAAATATACCAGACATTCATTCTCGAATTTACAAACTCCGGAGGTCATAGTTCTTTACCGGTGAAAGATAATTCGATTTATCATCTGGCAGATGCGTTAGCTAAAATCCGAGATTATGACTTTCCAGTAAACCTAAATGACGTCACCCGTTTGTATTTCCAGCGTTCTGCCGAACTTGAAGAAGGTGAATTAAAAACTGCCATGCTGGAAGTATTGAAAACTCCACCTGACGCATCCGCTATTGCATATTTAGCGAATACACCATTTTATAACTCTCGTTTGCGTACCACTTGTGTAGCTACCAGGCTTGATGCAGGTCATCGTGATAATGCATTGCCCCAACGTGCACGCGCAACGGTAAATTGTCGAATTTTACCTACCGAATCTGTTGATGAAGTAGAGCTTACTTTGCAAACGCTGATCGGAGATGATCAGCTTGGTATCAGCAGGGTGAACGAAGCCGTACTTTCGGATCCATCACCGCTGACGCCAGCATTACTTGGCATTTTGGAAAACATCACTGAATCAATGTGGCCTGGTGTACCGGTAATACCTACAATGAGTGCCGGTGCAACAGATGGTATGTATCTACGAAATGCAGGCATACCTGTTTACGGTATTTCCGGGCTGTTTCATGATATAGATGATAAACGTGCACATGGTCAGAACGAACGAATAGAGATAAAAGCTTATTTTGAAGGACAGGAATTTCTGTATCGTCTGACCAAGGCTCTGACACAATAAGGGAAATTGAGATTACAGATCAGGCTGCCATTAAAAATTAGGCTCGACCGTCAGACATATTATTTGTTTGTAGCGCAGATTGATAAATAGCGATTTTGTCGCTGATTTATGAGTTTAGCGGCAAAATTTCTGGTCAAGTTATACTTCTAAAACTGGATTACTTCATCATTTAATTACGTATAATGCCGCCTGTCCGGTGAATGCCGGAAGAATGGCATTAATTTCTATTGATGTGCCTTGAATTTTTATCATTTAATCATATATATAGAGACAGTTTTATATTAAAGGAACACTGCCAGGAACTGGCAAAAGTAAAGTAATCGTCAATGAAATCGCGCATATATTATTTAGTTCTCTCCCTTTCCGTATTTGCTAGCAATGTTTTAGTGGCCGAGGAGGCAATTCCGGTTAAGACTGCAGCTCTCTCGGAACTTGCCATCTATCCACAGCGAACGGCACCGGCAACTGTTGTCAGCCTTAACACGACGAGGGTCGCAGCAGAAATTCCTGCAAAAATTGAAGTTCTTAATGCCAGGGTGGGGGACATCGTTGAGAAAGATCAGATCCTGGTCGAGTTGAAATGTATCGATTATGAAATCGAACAAGATGGGGCTGAGGCCAGGCTGAAATCTCTGGAAGCGAGAATTGAGCTGGCCAAACGTCGTTTGGAGCGTACACGCAAACTGACGATGAAGCAGTCTGTATCCGAAGAGCTGCTGGATGAACGAGAATCAGATTTGACTGTGTTGCAAGCCGATCGTTTAGCAGCGAAAGCCACGTTAAACCTTGCAAAAGTTCGTGTAGCAACCTGTACGATTAAAAGTCCGTTTCGTGCCCTGGTAACCGAACGCACCAGTTCTATTGGTAATTATGCCGAGGTCGGCAAAACACTGGTGAAGATCCTGGATCTGGAACAACTGGAAATTTCAGCACAGATTTACGCACAGGATGTTTATCAACTTGAAACAAGTAATCAGTTAATGTTCCTGCATGATGATAAAAGTTACCCCGTTAATCTTCGTGCGATTTTACCCAGTATTAATTCCGAAACGAGAAATAGCGAAGTTCGACTACTGTTTCAGAATGGACCCGCTTTACCCGGGGCGTCTGGCAAACTAATCTGGAATGAATTACGTGCTCATATTCCGGGGAATCTTATTGTTAAACGCAAGGGTGAGTTGGGCGTGTTTATTTATGCTGCAGGGAAAGCACAGTTTGTCGCCTTGCCGACTGCACAGGCTGGACGAGCGAGCCCTGTTGACCTGTCGTTGAACTCAATAATAATCACAGAAGGGCATTTTGCATTGAATAACAATGATGCTGTTGTAGTTCATTAACTATGTTCTGGTTTCAACGGTTTTTATCTAACCATGTACTGGCGAACCTGACTTTTACCCTGGTTATCGTTCTCGGTGTACTTTCATATTTTCAAATGCCGAGAGCAAAAGATCCGGAAATTAATTTCAACTGGGTCAATGTTATTACTGTATTTCCCGGCGCATCTGCCATCGATATAGAACGCCGTATTACCGAGCCTTTGGAAGACTCGCTAAGGCGTACAGTCAAGGACATGAGATTTGTACTCAGTACCAGCAGAGACGGGATCTCTAATATTCTGGTTCGTTTTAATCAAATCGATGAAAGGGAATTTGATAAACGTGTGATTGATCTTCGCAGGGAAATACAAAACACCTACACCGATGAGTTGCCAACAGATGCAGATGATCCTGTCATTTATGAAATTGGTACCTCGAACGCATTTCCCAGTGCAATGATCGTCGTTAGTAGTGCTGGCGATGATGAGAATCTGCGTCGTCGGGCGCGTAATGTCAGGAAGGATATTGAACGTATCAAGGGAGTGGATCGAGTTGATGCACTTGGCCTGTCTGATCCGGAACTGCACGTTTCATTCCTACCGGATCGTCTTGAGGGTCTTGGAATAACACCGGCGGATATTGCCGATACCATTCGTATTTATTTTCGTGATCAATCCGCTGGCGATCTGGATACCAGGGATGGCAAGTGGATAATTCGTGTTCAGGGAACCAGTTCCGATCCTTCTGTACTACGCGATGTTCCCGTGGTTACAGCCAAAGGTATAGTTACACTTGGCAGCATCGCTGAATTGTCCCGCACCAGAGAGGAGCCTTCGAAAATAGTCAGGTATAACGGTCAACCAGCAGTTACGCTGACCGTAACCAAGCAGGCCAAAGCTAATGTGCTGGAATTGGTGGATAGGATTAATGAGTATATTGGTGAAAGAAACCAGTACAAAAACACTACGGGTGCAGAAGTATTTTTGATCGATGATCAAACAATCAGTACCAGGGAAGCCCTGGATTTGATGCAAACGAATGCATTCATTGGTCTGGTGCTGGTATTGCTGGTTACCTGGATATTTCTTGGAACCCGGATCGCATTACTAACCAGCATCGGTATTCCTTTCACATTGGCTGGAACATTTCTGATTGTCAGCACGATGGGTATTACTTTGAACAATACGGTGCTTCTTGGAGTTGTGATAGCACTGGGTATGCTGGTGGATGATGCGGTCGTTGTGGTGGAGTCGATCTATCAACGCCTTCAACATGGTCTTAGCAGTATGAATGCCGTGATCAAGTCATTGCAGGAAGTGTTCGCGCCTGTGACAACCTCTGTGATGACAACAATTGCTGCCTTCCTGCCATTAATGCTACTTCCAGGCATTCTTGGTGATTTCATGAAAGTTATTCCTCTGGTTGTAACATTGGCATTGCTGGTTAGCCTGGTGGAAGCCTACTGGATGTTGCCTTCACATATCCTCGCAGCAAAAGTAAATTTTACTAACCCGGACAGGATACAGATAAAACGTGAGGCGATGACCCATTGGGTACGTTTACGCTATACGCAAATATTACTAAAATCCTTACGGCATCCTATAGTTTCCATGATCGTGGTCTTTCTGGTGTTGACCCTGGCAACGGGTACTATGCTTAGCGGACACATACGTTTCAATTTCTTTGAGTCAGATGCAATACGTTTATTTTATGTAAACGTAGAAATGCCACAGGGTACCAGTCTTGAAGAAACTAGTGAGATGCTTGAGAAAGTGGAAAAACGGGCACTGCAGGAAATTGAACCCGGGGAACTAAGAGCGTCCGTGTCCTTCGCCGGTCAACAATTTACCCAAACCGAACCCTTGTTTGGTGACACTATTGGTCAGGTAATGTTTAGTCTGAACCCCGAAACCAGGGGAAGTCGACATGTGTTTGATGTTGCCGATGATATTGAAGCGGCAGTAAAGGATATACCGGGGCCGGTTGATTTATATATTCTTCGTATGGAAGATGGGCCACCGACGGAAAAAGCCATTAGTGTCAAAATCAGGGGTGATGAGTACCCGATCATACTTGAAGCGGCAAATCACCTGCGCACTTTCCTTCGTTCAAACGATGCATACAATAATGTCTCTCTTGATTATCGTCCCGGTAATCCGGAACTGGTATTAAGGTTTGATGGTGAGGCCATCCAGCGCAGCGGACTTAGTCCGAACCAGGTAAGTAGAACACTACAAGCTTATGTTGATGGAGAAATTGTTACTGACTTCCAGGATCAGGGCGAAGAGGTGAAAGTACGTGTCCTGTCCATAAAAGACGAAACTACAGGGATTGAAAATCTTTTAAGGCAATCTTTATCACTGGCAAATGGCCAGTCCATTGCCCTGAGTGAACTGCTTATAGCAGAGCCGGGTTTTGGCCAGCAAAATATCCGGCACTATAACTTTCGCCGTGCCATCACCCTGGAAAGTGATGTTGATAAGGAAAAAATGAATACTGTTGAGGCGAATAAATTGATCGAGGATGAATGGGCCAGAGTGCAATCACAGTACCCAAGTATCTCCCTCGATTTCTCCGGTGAGCTTGATGATATTCAGGAAAGTCTTGATGCAATTGGAATATTATTTCTGCTCGGCCTCGGGCTGATTTATATTATTCTGGGTACACAGTTCAGAAGTTATTTTCAGCCACTGATGATTATTTTCGGTACCGTACCTTTGGCATTTACCGGCGTGGTACTGGGTTTGCTGATTACGGGTAACCCTCTCAGTTTATACACAATGTATGGTGTCGTGGCATTGGCGGGTATCTCTGTAAATGCTGCCATTGTTTTAATCTCTGCAGCAAATTCTCGACTGGAAAATGGGATGAGTTTATTACATGCAACGGTTTACGCAGCCAGACGCCGTGTAATTCCAATTTTAATTACTTCTCTTACCACCGTGGCAGGTCTGTTTTCACTGGCTGCAGGTCTGGCGGGACAATCTCTTATTTGGGGACCAGTGGCCACTGCAATTGTCTGGGGACTGGCCTTTTCCACAGTGCTCACCCTATTTGTGATTCCTTTTTTATACAGGACGTTTATGGCTTTTAGCCCACGTGTTAAGCTCGGGCAACATTAAACATTGAGCAATAAATTATGAATGGCGCTGAATCTTTATTACGGACACTGGTGCACAGTGATGTGGATGTTTGTTTTATGAATCCGGGTACTTCCGAAATGCAGTTTGTTGCCGCGGCTGACAAGGAACCTGGAATGCGTTGTGTGCTGGGTCTATTTGAAGGTGTTGTTTCCGGTGCAGCTGATGGTTATGCACGTATGGCTGGGAAACCCGCAGCGACTTTATTACATCTGGGTCCCGGTTTAGCCAATGCCCTGGCAAACTTTCATAATGCACTACGTGCCAATACCCCGATTGTTAATATTGTTGGAGACCATGCCACCTATCATAAAAAATATGATGCGCCACTGGCATCCGATGTTGCCGCCTATGCCTTACCTGTATCAGGTTGGATAAAAGAAGTAGAAGATGCAAAAGATGTTCCGACAATAACACAGGAAGCAGTGAAGGCCAGTTTGCAACCACCGGGGCAGGTTGCGACACTGATAGTGCCCGCAGACTGTGCCTGGTCAGAATCGAATGAAGCTGCAACAAGCAAAATTGAAAGACCTCGGGCTGCGCTAGTAGACGAGACTGCCGTTGAATCAGCCGCGATGGGATTACGTTCCGGTGAACCTGCTGTGATATTGCTACGTGGTCGGGCGTTAAGTGCAGAAGGTCTGGAATGGGCCAGTCGAATAGCGAACAAAACAAAAGTTCGGGTGTTTTGTGACACCTTTACCTCGAGAATAGAACGCGGTGCCGGGCGGGCGACTGTGGAGAGACTGCCTTATTTCCCGGAATTGATAGTCGATACTTTAGCGGGCACAAAACATCTGATCATCGTCGGCTCCAAGCCACCGGTAGGTTTTTTTGCTTATCCGGATAAACCCAGCTGGCTAACTCCGGACGATTGTCAGATACATACGCTTGCTACACCTGAGCAAGATGGTATAGATGCGTTAAGCAGACTGGCAGAAGCTCTATCTGCGACTTCTACTGAAGTTAGCTATACAAGCCTGAACAAATTTGAGATGCCACAAGGTCAATTGAGTCTTGAGACAATTGGCATGACCGTTGCGGCGCTATTGCCGGAAAATGTGATTGTTGCAGAAGAGGCTATAACTTCAGGGTTTCCACTTTTGCCGATGACGGCAAATTCGCCTCCCCATGACTGGTTAATGGTGCCTGGCGGTGCAATCGGTGGTGGCTTACCAATGGCGACCGGTGCTGCAGTTGCCTGTCCCGATCGTAAAGTTTTGAGCCTGCAGGCAGATGGCAGCGCTATGTATACGCTGCAGGCTTTGTGGACTCAGGCAAGGGAAGGCTTAAATGTTACAACGGTTATCTATGCTAACCGAGAATATAAAATACTGAATATCGAGTTTGACAGAGTTGGTGCGGGAGAGCAGGGCAAGGTCGCGCATGATATGTTTTCGCTTGATCAACCTGCTTTGGATTGGGTGAAACTGGCAGGTGGTATGGGTGTTCCAGCAAAACGGATTACAAGCCTGGAAGATTTTGGCAAGACATTAGCAGCATATTTAAAGGAACCCGGACCGAACCTGATAGAACTGGTTTTATAAAGCCCCGGTATTCGTTTCTTTTGCCATTTCCAGTTCCGGTATTTTTTTGCCGTGGCTGACAACGTAAATTCCACTGGCAATAATTATTATAATGCCCACCCATGTAATCGGTGTTGGTACTTCTCCAAATATTAGATATCCAATCGATATCATCCACAGCATCCGGGCGTAATCAATAGGGCTGACTACAGCTGGCATTGCATATCTTAAAGACTGTACAAAACAACCAAGAGCGACGGTGGCAGTCGTGCCCAACAGCACAAACAAAAACCAGTCGAAAGCAACAGGTGTTACCCAGTTATCAATAGCCCAGTAAGCTGATATGAGAATATTTGCCGGGTAGATATAAAAATTAAGCGCAGTGGCCGTTTCCGTAGTTGCCAGGATTCTGGCAGTAATTGCCAGGGCGGCGATCGATATTGCAACCGCAAGAGCAGCAAGATGTCCCGGATGGAAATGATCCGGCGTAGGTCGCAATACGATTAATATTCCGATAAAACCAACGCATATTGCAATCCACGAATGTAGTGACACTTTTTCCTGAAGAACCAGAGGAGACAGCAGAGCTATGATAAAAGGTGCTGCGAAGGTCAAAGACACATATTCTGCAATTGGGATATATTTCAGTGAGTAGAAAATAATTATAATTGTGCCTGAACTCATCAAGCTACGAAACAGGTGCCAGCCGGGTTTTTTTGTTTTTAATTGTTGCAGGCGACCTGTGAATAAAGCAAACAGACCGATGAGAGACAATCCCATAACACTCCTGAGCCAGGCGATTTGCATAACAGGGTAATCAGTAGTCAACCATTTCCCGGTAGAGTCACCGATGGAAAAAAACACCGTACCTGCCAGCATATAAGCGATCCCCAGTAAGGGGTTTTGTTTCAAGTGAGTGCCGTTAGACATAAATATATTGTTTCAACTCAGGGAAAATATTTAGCTTCAATAAAAACAATAAACCCCCGAGTAAGTCAGGGGTTTATGTTGTATTTGTGACGACTACTGTGCAGCGGAAATAATTCCGCTTAGTATTGTGCTCAGGACAAATTATCTAAAGCTGTCGACAATTCTGGAAGCACCTGGAAAAGATCTGCGACAAGGCCATAATCTGCAACCTCGAAAATAGGCGCTTCTTCGTCCTTGTTTACAGCAACGATAACCTTGCTGTCTTTCATACCCGCCAGATGTTGTATCGCGCCGGAGATACCTACTGCAATATACAAGTCCGGTGCAACAATTTTGCCGGTTTGGCCTACCTGGTAATCATTAGGTGCGTAGCCGGCATCAACAGCAGCACGTGATGCACCAATAGCCGCACCCAGCTTATCAGCCACTTCATTTAATAATGCAAAATTCTCTTCACTGCCAAAACCACGACCACCGGAAATGATGATGCCGGCACTGGTTAACTCCGGTCGTTCCGATTTGGTTAACTCCTGTCTGACAAATGCAGATAATCCGGTGGCAGGACTCGCAGCTACAGACTCAACAGTTGCGGAACCGCCATCTGTCGCAGCAGCATCAAAAGCCGTTGTGCGAATCGTCATCACTTTAATATTGTCACTACTTTGTACAGTAGCCATTGCATTGCCAGCGTAGATCGGGCGCACAAAAGTATCAGCCGATTCGACTTTGGAAATGTCCGTTATGGCGGCTACATCAAGAAGTGCAGCAATGCGTGGAATTATATTTTTACCAAATGTAGAAGCAGGTGCAAGTATATGACTCGCGTCTGCGGCTATGGACACTACCAAAGGTGCAAAAGCTTCAGCGAGTACATGCTCATACTGAGCATCATCTACATGGGCTACCTTGTTGACACCGGCAATACTGGCAGCGGCTTCTGCTGCGGCGCCACTGTTATGGCCGGCAACAAGAACAACTATCTCATCACCCAGCTGGCTGGCTGCGGTAACGGTATTAAGCGTAGCTGACTTGATGACATTATTATCATGTTCTGCAATAACGAGAATACTCATATCAAATCACCTTTGCTTCGTTGTGGAGTTTGTCGACAAGCTCAGCTACATCGGCAACTTTGATACCGGCGCTTCGCTGTGGTGGTTCTTCGACTTTCAATATTGTTAATGTCGGGGTGACATCCACTCCAAGTTCATCTGTGCTCAGCACATCGAGTGGTTTTTTCTTTGCCTTCATAATGTTCGGCAGTTTTACGTAACGTGGTTCATTCAGGCGCAAATCAGTAGTCACGATAGCAGGCAATTTAAGAGAAATTGTTTCCAGACCACCATCAATCTCACGGGTGACCTCAATGTTTCCATCCTTGATATCCACCGCAGAAGCAAATGTTGCTTGTCCCCAGCCCAGTAGTGCAGAGAGCATTTGCCCGGTCTGGTTGTTGTCATAGTCAATCGCCTGTTTACCGAGAATGACCAGCTCCGGTGATTCTTTTTCAACCACGCCTTTCAGCAGTTTTGCTATCGCCAGCGGTTGTACTTCAACATCTGTTTCAACAAGAATAGCGCGATCAGCACCCATCGCCAGCGCGGTGCGTAGAGTTTCCTGGCATTGACTAGCGCCCACTGTTACAGCAATAACTTCTTCCGCATTGCCCGCCTCTTTAATACGTAAGGCTTCTTCGACAGCGATTTCGCAAAATGGATTCATCGCCATTTTTACATTAGCGGTTTCAACGCCGGAATTATCCGACTTCACCCGCACTCTGATATTGGCATCGATTACACGTTTGATGGGTACGAGAATTTTCATGATTACAAAATACCTTCGTATATATATTGTTGTTAAGTGTTTGACTTGTCCGAGACTCTAGCAAGAACCGGTCAAAACAGGATTATGTTGCGCCGCAACAGTATCATATATGCATACGCCATTCAAACCTGCTGACGGGCTTAAGAGGCATGTAACTGGTCATTACGGACAGGTTTTGTGTCATCAGACAACTATTGGCGATAGGTCCATTCAACCAGAGCATTCATCAGTTCTTCGCCCGGACCACGATGGGCATCCTGATGGTTAAGCATACCAACGATTACAAAGCGTTTACCTGAGATTGCATCGACGAAGCCGGCAATAGCTGAGACGTGATCAATTGTGCCTGTCTTTATATGGGCATGTCCTGACTTTATGCGTCTGCGCAGACGGTTTTTAGCTGTGCCATCCATACCCATAATTGATAGTGAAGAAACGAACTCGGGCATGAAGGGGATGGAATCGGCATGTAGTAAGGTATCAGCCATCAAATGTGCTGACACTCGTACATCTCTCGATAGACCTGCGCCATTGACCAGATTCAATGAAGCCGTATCTATGCCGTGTCCCTGTAAATAATCATTAATAAATATCCTGCCGTTTTCTACCGTGGCAGGAATATTTTTGCTTTGCGCTGCAAGTGTTAATAGTAATTGTCGAGTCATGACATTATTACTGAATTTATTAACCAGGCGTATTAGTTCTCCAAGAGGGCGTGATTGCCAGCTAATCACAGGTTTCCGATCAATGGGAGCGAGACCTTTCCTGACTGTGCCTGAAATACTACCCCCCAATTGTTGCCAGAGACTAAGGAATACACCAAAGGTATAAGTATGTTGGGTGAGAACCGTGCGTGACATGACATAGTGGCCACAGTGCCTGGAATAACGACCGTCGAAAGACACGCGATCTTTCTTTTGGCCCTGAAGAATATTTATTGCGATCCCTCTCTGAAAACCACCACAGCGTGCATTACTGAGCTTTAAGTTATTTTGTATGCGCAAATTGGGTAATTCCGGGTCAGACTTCACAACCACAGATTTACCATTATCAGCGGGATAAAAATGAAAATAGGCTGCCTTGAAATTAACCAGTAAAGCATTTGGGAGCACGTTATATGCACGGTCCGGTTTATTATCAAACTCACCCGGGTCTGTATTAGCAACAGCAAAATAACTGTCATCAATAATCAGATCCCCCTTTATTTGACTTATTCCCTGGCGCTGGATTTCCTGCAAAAGTTTCCAGAAGTTCTCGGTTACCATGTAGGGGTCACCATAACCCTTGATCAATAGGTCACCGTGAAGTGTACCGTTCTTAACTTTACCCAGAGTATAAATTTCAGTTGGCCATATATAGGCTGGTCCCAGTTCTTCCAGTGCGGCGAGTGTTGTAATGATCTTTATGGCCGAAGCCGGGTTTAAGGGTTTATCTGCATTTATAGACAAAAGCGGATCTGTACTACCAACTTCCTGAACCAGGATACTGTAATTAGAATCAGGTAATTGATGTCCGTCAGTAATAATTTCCAGACTTCGCGGTAGCGGAGTTGCAAGAACAGCGTGCTGAAAAAATAAAAACAGCAGTGACTGATAGAATAACCTCAGACTTCTCTTTTTCATCATTTATCTAATTATTAAGCCCAGTAAAATACAAGCGGAACCAAAAAACCTGAGAATGCACCCAGGATTCATCTAATTTATGGTTGAGATAATACTATAACAAAAGTTATCTGCATCAGTGTTTGTAGATCGCTTCACCTGTTAGCTTGTTCAGGCAACTGTACTAAGAGAAAACTCATATTTATTTGTCGAGCTTGGGAAAATATAGATGTAGAATGGCGTTCCCCCAACCAGAACGAAATTTTGAAAGGAAAAATAATGCATACTGACCTGGAATATGATGATCCTGTCGCCAAAGAAATTATTGATTTACATGTTTTTTTCGAAGACTGGTTTAGAGGGGACTGTAAAAACACTGATAATGTTTTTAAGAAACGACTCATGTCACGTATAGATCTTGATTTTTACATGGTCATGCCGAATGGAGAAAGTTTTTATGGAGAGCAGTTCTGGCCCGAGATGCGAAAGGCACACGGGTCTAATCCGAAATTTCAAATCAGCTTGCGTAACTTTGCCCGCAAACTTCAAATCGGCAGAAAAACATTTGTGGCTAATTATGAAGAATGGCAAAAAGATGCTCTCAATACCAAGCCTGCCAACAATGGCAGGGTTTCAACAGCAGTATTTGTTACAGATAGTAGCGCACCCAATGGTGTTAAATGGGTGCATATTCACGAAACCTGGTTACCCGCAAAGTTGGTAAAGTCAGAACCTTTTGACTGGTAGTTTTGCGCAGAGGGTTACAGACTGGAACGGATATCATTAATAAAATCAGTGATATCCTGCTCATTTGTGTTCCATGAACACATCAGGCGGGCACCGCCTTTGGCTATAAAATTGTAATAGCGCCAGCCTTTGTCTTTCAGAGATTTATGCACATGATCGGGAAAGTGGGCGAATACACCATTTGCTTCAACTGGAGCTACTAATTTGATTTCTGAAAATTGACTTAATTGTTCAGCCAGACTTTGGGCACAATTATTCGCGTGGCGTGCATGTTTCAGGTAAGTCTTATTTTCCAGCATGCCGACCCAGGGGGCAGACAGAAAACGCATTTTCGACGCAAGTTGCCCGGCCTGCTTACAACGATATTCAAATTCATAGGCGAGTTCCTTGTTAAAAAATACAACAGCATCACCGACGGGCATTCCGAGTTTTGTACCGCCAAGGCAGAGTACATCTACTCCACATTGCCAGCTGATTTCTTTGGCAGTTACATCCAGTGAAGCAAGCGCATTAAAAAACCGTGCCCCATCCATATGTAAACGTAAGGATAAGCTTTTCGCCAGTTCGCCGATGGCTTCGAGATCATCTGTAGTATAAACGGTACCCATTTCTGTTGGTTGAGTAACAGAAATTACTTTCGATTTTGGAAAATGTACGTCGCTTCGTCGTTGCGCTATATCTTTAACCGCATTCAGATCAATTTTTCCGTTGTCACCACCAGCGAGTAATACCTTTGTGCCATTTGAATAAAATTCTGGTGCGCCACATTCGTCCGTTTCGATATGAGCCATTTCATGACAAATAATACTATGATATGACTGGCACATGGACGCCAGTGCCAGCGAATTGGCTGCTGTTCCATTGAAAGTAAAAAATACTTCGCAATCAGTTTCAAATAATTCACGTATTAAGTCGGATGCCTTCGCAGTCCAGCTATCCTCGCCGTAGCCGGGTTCGTAGCCACTGTTTGCTGACGCCATGGCAGCCCAGGCTTCTGGAGCAACACTCGCAGTATTATCACTGGCAAAGTTATATTTCATAATTTCTGGTAAGGAACATTTTAAGTTTATTGAAGACAACGGACAGCATAGACAGCTCATTGGATTGTGTAAATTGCATTTTGTTGTAGACATCCAGATACTGGTTATATGTATTGGCGTTTTCCTGTAACCAGAGATATACAGTTTTTACCGGGTCATCGCCGGGATTGTAAAAATCGAGTGTGCTGGCTGTTAAGGCTATATGTAGTTTGTTGAGATCCTGTATAAAATCAACTCTGGCTCTATCCTGCCAGACATTGTCTGTCGTCAGGCTGTCAGCGTTATTTCGGAGAGAGTATATTTTCAATGATGAATCGAGCTGAAAAAACAATTCGATTACAAGATTGATATCAACCGAGTGTTGCCTGGCGAGTTGATTTATTTCCAGGTTAACAATAATTACTCGCAATGTCGCAAAGGTAAACGCTATACGGGCCGGGATACCCACATCTCGATAACGACGAATTTTCGCATTAATAGTCTTTCTCTCTGCTCCCTTTAGCACTTTGCGTAGTAACAATTTTAAAGGCTTGATGCCAGAAGAAAACTGCTCAACTGTTTTGGTGACTTCGATCAGGTAACTCTCATTTCGGACAAACCAACGCGTAGCGTGCCTGAGTAAATGCTGGGTTTCAAATACGAGTTCAGCCTGGTTTTCTACTGATACTTTATGATCAAGTTTGTCGATTTCTTCCCAGAGGCCATGAATATCAAATACATCCCGGGCGGCAAGAAAGGCCTTGGCGATAACTGCAAGTGATGCGCCGGTTTCATCGGCGAGTCTGTGTGCGAATGTAATGCCAGCGCGGTTGATCATGCTATTGGTCAGTACCGTGGAGATTATTTCACGGCGCAAAGGATGATCTTCGATGGCATGGGCATACTTTTTCCGCAATTGTGCAGGGAAATAGCGATGTAACATGCCGGACAAATAGGGATCATCAGGTAGCTCGGAATCAAGTATTCTGTTGTAAACGGCCGTCTTGGTATGGGCCAGTAATACTGCGATTTCAGGATGGAAAAGACCTTGCTGTTTTGCTTTACGTTTTTCCAACGTGGCTTGATCAGGAATGTATTCCAGATCTCGAACAAAGGTTTTGCTTTTTTCCAGTTCATTTATTAGTAGCGCATACCAACCGGGACGAACCGAGCTTTCAATTTCCATCGTGCCGATAACACGTACCTGGCGATAATTGTCCTGTAAAACCAGTTCCGCAACATTGCTGGTCATACTATGCAAAAGCGCGTTACGTTTTGGCATTGACAACTTTTTATCTGCAACCACTTTATTAAGCAGGATCTTGATATTTACTTCTCGATCAGAACAATCAACTCCACCAGAGTTATCAATCCAGTCTGCGTTTACACGCCCATTTTTACATGCAAAAGCAATGCGTGCTCGCTGTGTAAATCCAAGGTTGCCACCCTCACCGATCACCCTGCAATTGAGTTGCGAACTGTTAATACGAAGATTGTCATTTGACTTATCACCTACGTCCATATTCAGTTCGTCATCTGCTTTTACATAGGTACCAATACCTCCGTTCCATAGCAAGTCAACAGGAGCCATCAACAGTGAACGAATCAGTTCATCGGGACTGATTTTGTCAATATCTATTTTCAGTAGCGCTTTTATCTCACTGGATAAGGAGATTGACTTGGTACTTCTTGGGAAAATACCACCACCGCTGGAAATAAGGTCAGGGTCGTAATCCGACCAGCTTGAACGAGGAAGTTCAAACAGACGCTGGCGCTCAACAAAACTGGTTTCTGGATCCGGGCTCGGATCGATAAAAATATGCATGTGATTGAATGCTGCAACCAGTTTTGTATGTCGGGATAAAAGCATCCCGTTACCAAAAACATCTCCAGCCATGTCGCCAATACCAACGACTGTAAAATCAGTGCTATGTATATCAATACCCAGAGCCTGGAAGTTATGTTTGACAGATTCCCAGGCTCCACGGGCAGTAATGCCCATTTTTTTGTGGTCATAACCTGCCGAACCTCCAGATGCAAAGGCGTCACCAAGCCAGAAGCCATACTCAGCAGAAAGATCATTGGCAATATCGGAAAAAGTTGCGGTACCTTTATCGGCGGCAACTACCAGGTAGGGATCATCATCGTCGTAGCGTACGACATCAGCAGGAGCAATAATTGTGTTCCCATCCTGGTTGTCCGTAATATCAAGTAAGCCGCGTATGAATATCCTGTAACATTCGATGCCTTCTTTTTGCAGGGCTTGTCTGTCATTTAAAGGCGCCTGTTTCACATAGAAGCCCCCCTTCGCACCTACCGGAACGATGACGGCGTTTTTTACCATTTGAGCTTTCATTAAACCAAGCACTTCGGTTCTGAAATCTTCGCGTCTATCGGACCATCTCAGTCCTCCCCTCGCTACTTTTCCGCCACGTAGGTGGACACCCTCTACCCTGGGCGAATATACAAAGACTTCATATTTGGGATGTGGCAGCGACAGGTCCGGTATTAATTCGGGTAAAACTTTAAGAGACAGGTAATCTTTGACGTGACCATACTTGTCTTTTTGATAAAAGTTTGTTCGTAATGTTGCTTTGATAAGATCGTAAAAACGTCGCAAAATTCGATCTTCATCCAGAGATGAAACTGCATCAAGGCCGGATTCGATATTACGCTGGAGTTTTCTTAACCTGGCGGAATTATCTTTTTTTGATGCATTACCAGGATCAAAACGGGTTGTGAAAAGCGCAACAAGTAGTTTTGTAATATCCGAATTATGAATAAGTGTATCTTGAACGTAGGTTTCCGAAAAACTGGTGCCAAGTTGTCGAATATACTTTGCATAGGCTCTTAGTATCATTATTTCCCTGATATTGAGTCCGGCAGATAAGACTAGCCGGTTAAAGCCATCATTTTCTATATTACCATTCCAGATATGCTTAAAGGCTTCTTGAAAAATTCCTCTCAAATTAAAAAACGTCGAATTTTCAAGTCCGTGATATTGCATTCCGAAATCATGTAACCAGACAGTACTCTCGCCCTTTTGTCGAATTTCATAGGGCCGTTCAGATTCAATAAACAAACCCATATTTTCAAGGATTGGTAATACGGTTGAAAGCGGAATAGCATTAACAGGAATGAAAAGCTTTAACATGAAGTGATTGACGTCAGTATCAAGATCACGATACAAATTTAATGTCAGTCCTTTTTCCTTTAACGCCAGATCAATATACTGGCTATCAAATATTGCTTCTTCAGCACTGTTATCTTCAATATAAGATGCGGAGAAGGCGTCCTGGTAGCGATGAAAAAAATCAAGACCCTGTTTCCGGTCATATTTCTCCAGAAAAGATAATTCCAGTTTATCTGCCCAGCTACGGGTGACTTCAGCAACGTCTGCCTCAATTAGCTGCAGATCATATTTGGGTACCGTGCCGGGTTGGGTGTGAACTACCAGATAAATCTGTGCATAAACAGAATCGGAAATGGATGTAGAGAAATCAACCCCGGTGCCGTTAAAGGCATCTATCAGTATTGACTGGATTCGTTGCCTGATTACCGAATTAAAACGTTCCTTTGGAACAAAAGCTATACAGGCAAAAAACCTGTCAAAAGGATCTCGGCGGGCAAACAATCCTACCTGGTGTCTTTCCTGCAGAGAAAGTATGCCCATCGCTGTATTGTATAACTGTTGAACATCAGTCTGGAACAATTCATCACGAGGATAGGTATGCAGAATATTCAGTAGTGCCTTGCTTGCATGACCGTCAGGGACTAAAGAGGATAGTTTGACGACTTCATTAATCTTGTCTTTAATCAGCGGAATCGTCTGTGGATTACTCATATAAGCAGATGATGTATAAAGGCCAAGAATTCGGTGTTCCCCAATGACAAGTCCACGCTTGTTGAATTTTTTAATACCGATGTAATCAAGATGAACAGAACGATGGACAGTTGAGCGCGAATTAGATTTTGTAATTATCAACATGTCCGTTGACTGGGCATCCCTTTTCACACTTTCAGGCAGGAGATCAAATGATTGTGAGGTCTTTTTACCCGTGCGTTTTCTGAGAATACCCTTACCGCTACCCGGCACGATATGTAATGAAGCACTTTGTCGAGCTTTGCCTAGTTCATAATCCCTGTAGCCGAGAAAGACAAAATTATTATCCAGTAACCAACGCAGGAATGCAGAGCTGCGTTTGAGATCGCTTTTCTTGATCGGTGGTGGGAATGACTCAAGGGTTTCGATAACTTCGGCAAGCCTGTCAGTCATTGGCTTCCTGTCTGAAACAGCTAGTCGGGTGTCTTCCAGTATCCGATCCAGGCAACTGGCAAGATTTTTCAATTTGTCCTTGTTGTGTTCTTTGTCCACCTCCATGTAGATGAAGGATTCAAACATAAAACTGTCGACCTCGGACGAAAACGGGATGACATTATTTATCTTTTTTTGTCTGTCACGCTGAATCTCTAACAAGGGGTGTATGGTGAGATTAATGGCGTAGCCGAGCCTGTGTAATTCCATCATCACAGAGTCGACCAGGAAAGGTGTATTTGCTGTTACGATTTGAATAATAGTGTGCTTAGATTCCCAGCCATGCTCTTCCTTGTCAGGATTGAATACACGAATTATCCTGTGTCCCCTGGTCCATGATCGGGCAAGTTCAAAATGACTCCTGGCACTACACGCAAGGTTCTGAGTACTACGGTCAACCAGATCGTAAACGGGAACACCAGCGAAATAGCTGCGCACAAACGTCGACATTTGCCTGGAAATATTTTTTGCTAATCCCTTAGTTGCTTGCCTGGCGATATTATTAATTTTATTTTTCGTGGGCATATCTATTGTATTGTTTACTTTGCATAGACAAGGAAACGCTGATTAAGTCAGAGCCTCCACATTACTAAATTGCTAATAATGACGCATTACCGCCGATCGCTGATGTATTGACCGTATAAACTTGTTCGTTGGCAAATCGAAACAGATAGTTTGGGCCGCCTGCCTTTGGTCCGGTACCGGATAGGCCACAACCGCCAAAGGGCTGCACGCCAACAACCGCCCCAATCATATTTCGGTTAACATAAACGTTGCCTACTTTAACACGTTCAAGAATATCACTGGCACGATTTTCGATACGGCTGTGTATGCCCAGTGTTAAGCCATAGCCAATGGCATTTATCTCATTCAGCACATTATCGAGTTCTACCGATTTATACCTGATCACATGCAGCACTGGCCCGAAATTTTCATTTTCAAGTTGCGCAATGTTATCAATCTCAATGACCACAGGTGCTATAAAACTCCCTCCACTTAACTCTTCTGGAATATGGCATCGGTGAATGACATTGCCATGCTTACTAATACTCTCAATATGTGTTTCTAATAATTGTTGCGCTTGCTGATCTATTACGGGTCCAATATCGGTGCTTAGGTATAAGGGATCACCGATGACGAGTTCGTCCATATAACCTTTTAATAACGTGAGTATTTCATCGGCAATTTCTTCCTGAAGATAAAGTACACGTAATGCAGAACATCGTTGTCCAGCGCTGTTAAATGCTGACTGAACTACATCCAGAACCACTTGCTGCGGTAAAGCGGAACTGTCTACGAGCATGGTATTTTGTCCACCGGTCTCTGCGATCAGGGTGGCAATTGAACCCTCGCGCAGAGCCAGAGTCCGGTTAATTAATTTTGCGGTATCACATGATCCGGTAAATGCGACACCGGCGATTCTTGGATCGGATAATAATGTCTCCCCGATTTGTTTTCCATCTCCCGGTAAAAAGTGCAGGGCAGACGAAGGGGTACCAGCTTCCAATAATAATTGTGTTACATAATGTGCCACCAGTGATGTTTGTTCAGCTGGTTTTGCAATCACGGTATTTCCGGCCGCCAGCGCTGCCGCTATCTGACCGGTAAATATGGCAAGCGGAAAATTCCAGGGACTGATACAAACAAATACTCCGCGACCCTGAAGAGCCAGTTCATTTTTTTCTCCGGTCGGTCCATTTAATTTTATCTTTTTGCTGAAATGTTTTTTCGCAAGCCCAGCATAGTAGCGGAGGAAATCAACGGCTTCGCGAAATTCACCGTGACTATCAATAACAGTCTTACCTGCTTCTCTCACACACATTGCGATCAGAGTTGCCTGATGTTGTTCAAAGATATCCGCTGCCTTGTTTAGAATTTCGGCACGATATTTTGCTGGTGTCGCATTCCACTCAGGCCAGGCCCGGCTGGCAATATCAACGGCGCTAAGTATATCTTTTTGTCGTGTACAGAAAACCTGACCAAGGGGCTGCGCATTTGCTGGGTTATATATCTGACATTTAACTCCGCTCAGGCTTTTACCGTTTATAATCGGGCTGGCATCCCATCTTTGGTCAAGTGTTGCGTTTATCTGCTCGTGCAAAGGATCAACTTCATTCGCATCAGAAAAATTAATCCCGGGTGAGTTTAAACGTTGATTACCAAATATATTAGCTGGAAGTGGGATCCTGGGATGCTTTATTTCATTACCTAAACTCTCTACGATGAGTACAGGGTCGGTATTTATATCGTTATTCATTGATTCTTCGTGAGCCATTTGATTGACAAAGGATGTATTAGCTCCGTTTTCCAGCAAACGTCGAACCAGGTAGGGGAGCAAGTCTTCGTGCTTACCTACAGGGGCATAAACTCGACATGGAATATTGAGTTTGTCCTTATCAGTAACTTCTTCATAAAGTTCTTCACCCATACCGTGTAGTCGCTGAAACTCATATTCGCGAGTACCGGCATGATGATAAACATAGGCCAACGTCTGCGCGTTATGAGTGGCAAACTGAGGATAAATTGAATGGCACTCTTCCAGTAAATAGCGAGCGCAGGCCTGGTAGGACACATCGGTATTACACTTGCGGGTAAAAACAGGATAACCAGAGAGTCCTTGTTCCTGAGCATGTTTAATCTCCGTATCCCAATATGCACCCTTAACCAGACGTAAAGGAATTATTCTGTTATTTCGCTGTGCCAGTTGATTCAGCCACTTTATTATCGGCAAAGCACGCTTTTGATAGGCCTGTACTACCAGCCCGAAACCATTCCAGTTTTCCATGTCTGCTGACAGAAAAACCTTTTCGAAAATTATTAATGACATTTCAAGTCGGTCTGCTTCTTCTGCATCTACTGTCAGACCGATCCCCTGATTCTGTGCAAGCCTGGCCAGTTCCAACAGTCGTTGTGACAACTCACTAATTGCTCGTTCCTTTTGCGTATATTCATAACGGGGACAAAGAGCTGAAAGTTTTATTGAAATTCCGGGTCGTGAAACCTCAGGTAATTCGGTATCAACGGAAGCGCCAATTTTTTCTATCGCAATGGCATATGCCTGTTGATAAGCTTCAGCATCACCAGTAGTGATTGCAGCTTCTCCGAGCATATCGAATGAATAACGATAGTGTCTGTTTTCGGTAGAACGGGATCGTTTCAGTGCTTCGGAAATTGATCTACCCATTACAAACTGCCAGGCCATGATACGCATCGCGCTTTTCATGGCTGCACGTACCACTGGTTCTTCCATGCGTGCGAATAGTTTGCTGATGTACTGCTTTGGGTTTTTTATCGCTGCCTTTTGTGGTTTTAGCGTTTGACCCGTCAACATTAATGCCCAGGTAGAAGCATTGACAAAAAGTGAGTGACTTTCACCCAGATGTTTATCCCAGCTTGCTGAAGACAGTTTGTCGGAGATTAGTGCGTCCATTGTTTCATTGTCGGGAATACGTAGCAGGGCTTCTGCTATGCACATCAGAATAACGCCTTCCTGAGAAGATAGATCGTAATGATTTAGAAAAGCCTGCAGCCCTGAGGCCTGCTGTTGTTCGTTACGAATAGTTTTTATTAAATTCGCCGCCGTATTTTGAATTTTGATTGAATGTGCTTTTGATGCGCGCGCATGGGCTAGTAAATTTTTTACAACGCTGTTTTCATCCTCCAGGTAGTTGTTCGCAATGTATTCGTGAAGGGGGTGAAATTGTGAATTTTGAGAGCTCATTTCAGTATCTTCTTGTGTCAGTTTTTCCCTATTCACAGCCGGAATCCGGGATTGGATAAGCATTTTTGTTAATTACTATATATTTTGTATTTTTGAACATAAACAACAAAATTATGTGCTTAATATTGGAATATATTGATATAAAATTTTGTATAAATGGAAAATACGAAATATAATCTAATGATGGATTCATCCTCTCATAAGCTCGATCGTATTGACCTTCACATTCTCAGGGTTTTGCAGCTTAATGGTCGTATCTCCAATGTAGAACTGTCGCAGAAAGTTAATTTAAGCCCGGCGCCTTGCCTGGTTCGGGTTAAAAGACTAGAGCAGGAAGGTATCATCCAGCGTTATCGCGCAGAGCTGGATCCTGTCAAGCTAGGCTTTGGATTGCTCGCCTTTGTTGAGGTCACGCTCGATCGCACTACACCGGATGTGTTTGATAAATTTAAACAGGCTGTGCAAACAATCGACGAAATTGAAGAGTGTCACATGGTTGCAGGTGGTTTTGATTACCTGATAAAAATACGTTGTATAGATATGGATGCATATCGGCGCATACTCGGTGAAAAGATCGCTACTGTTAATGGTATCTCACAAACTCACACTTATGTTGTTATGGAACAGGTGAAGAGTAGTAACGAACTCAATATTTAGAGCTGGTAAAAGTATGAATAAAGTATGAACAAGGCTAAATCCTATATTGGACAATCGGTAGGTCGATACACATTTAATGAGTTAGTCGGTAAGGGCTCGATTGGAGCCGTGTATAAAGCTTTTGACCAACGTCTGTTGCGTCCAGTCGCAATCAAAGTCTCTTCTCCTCATGCTGGCAATGAAGCCACACCAAATGATCGTATTTTACGTGAAGCACAAATTGTCGCGCGTGTTGAACACGCTAATATTGTTCCAATATATGATGTCGTTGATCATGAAGGATCGGTTTTGATCGTTATGCGTTTATTGAAAGGACGGAATCTTGATGAACTCAAACAGCTTGTTGGCAAGCCTCTTGACGTCAATGAGGCTTTAAAAATAATGCACCAGGTAATGCTGGGAATGGATTACGCTCACAGCCGTGGCGTTATCCATGCTGATCTAAAACCGGGAAATATTTTTGTTTCCAGTTCTAATGAGATTTTCATTCTTGATTTTGGCCTCGCGGCTGTACTCGAACTGGAAAAACCGGACAAAAGTAAAATGTACGGGACACCTTTGTATATGTCACCTGAGCAATGTAATGGTATTTATCATGATGCCCGATCTGATATTTACTCACTTGGCCTTATCTTTTATGCGCTGATTACCGGTAGACACCCTTTTGCTGATGCTCAGTCAATGCAACAACTTTTGTTGTTTCAAATGGAGAAAATACCGGAAAGACCTGACGAAATTAACCCGGCAGTACCTGAGAACCTGTCTAATTGTGTTATGAGGGCTCTGGATAAAGATCCAACCAGGCGATTTAATTCATGTAGAGATTTTTTCCGTAAAATTGAAAGCTCATTGCAGATTGTTGATACAGGGGAGTATAAGATTAAGGATTTGCGATGGGATCCGCGTGTAAATATGAATTTGCAGGCTCAACTGCAATTGCAAGATAGTGAAGAAATATACACTGCTGAAATTACCGATCTATCTGTTAGTGGCGCCAGCATTCTGGTTCCGGTTTCTCTAAAATCTGGAACAAAGCTAAAAATTGATTTTGATATCATGGAAGACAACAACCATGTGACAATGTCGAGTCAGGCTACAGTTTTATGGGAAGACAAAAAATCAGGTATGCAAATGTTTGAAGCCGGGTTAAGTTTCGATAGTCTTGAGAACCTGGATAAGCAATACCTTGGCTTTTATATACGTAATCGATTATTAGCCTGAAAATTATCCTGGACAGATCTGGATATCCAGAACCACTGGAGCAAAAAATATCTCTCTGGATTTTCTTCAATCAGATTTAGTGATTTATGTTGTCACTTATCTCAACGAAGGTTTCTGGATAAAAACCATTAAAGCGGGTAACACAGGCATTGCTATACGCACCCAACTGGCTTATTTCAATCCAGTCTCCTTCCCTGATATCGTCAGGCAATGAAAATGTATAGGGCAATACATCCATAGAATCACAGGTTGGTCCGAAGATAGTGAAATCATCCATCTTTTCACTTATCGCTCCCTGCGGTCGGTGCAAGCGTACCGGGAAACGAAAACCAACAGTATGTGCTTCGGAAAAACTGCCATAAATACCATCATTAATATACAGTCTATTTTCTTTTCTAAGCTGTACCTGAACAATGAGGGAACAGCCGTTTGCTACCAGAGCACGACCTGGTTCGCACATCAGTTCACAATCGTCGGGCAGGTTCAGAGACTTTACGCCTTCTTCGATGATATCGAAGTAATCTTGTAAAGGAGGTATCTCAACTCCGTCATAACTTGCAGGGAAGCCACCACCGATATCCAGGTATTTGATATCAACCTGTGCGGTATCCAGAATTGTCTTTACGAAATGTAGCGCATCTTTAAAGGAAGCTACTGTGGTGCATTGAGAGCCCACGTGAAAGGCCAAACCTGTTTCCATGCCCTGATCCCGGATCGACTGTAGTAATGCAATCGCCTCCTCTGGAGTCGCGCCAAATTTTTCTGAAAGATTATAGCTGGCTCCAGAATCAGGTGTGGCGACACGTACGATAATGGTAGTTCCTGTTGTATCAATCTGTCTTTGCAATTTGTACAGTTCATTGAAGTGATCTATTACATAATGTCTTACGTGATAGACGTCATGTGCACTGTCGATATGTGCCTGAGGTTTTACCGGGTGCATGTAATAAAGTGCGGCATCAGGGAATAATTCACTTATTTGTGAAATTTCCTGAAGAGAGGCGACATCGAAATGACTAATACCTGCCTTGTACAGCATCTTCAATACGGTCGGATGGGGATTACACTTAACTGCAAACATTGTTTTCCCGGGAAAGTCTTGAATAAACTGATCGGCGCTCTTTGCTATCAGGTCTGGGCGTAAACAATAAACAGGATAACTGGGTGTCATTTCAGTCAACATTTGGTTCACGGAGACGAATTTTCCACTTGAAGCTTCCATAGTTTTAACCTGCCTGTATGTGTAAAAAATTAAAGCCGCTGGAATAGGCCTATATGTATCGACAAGAGATTATGGAGTTAAAGTCAGCCAGATTGAAGGTGTAACTTTGTTGATTTATCAGGGATAATTAGTCAATATGACTAGTTATTAAGTTAAACTGACAAGGGGAGTGAACAATGAAGCAACTCGGTGATAGCGATCAGCAACTCATCTCTCTTTTACAGGCAAATGCGCGCGAATCCGTCAGTAACCTGGCAAGAAAGTTGGGTGTCTCTCGAACTGCAATTCAGGAAAGGATGAACAAATTGCAGCGAAACGGTGTGATCGAAGGATATACGGTCAAATTAAACCCGGACTGGATGGCAGAGCAAATAAAGGCTTTTGTTTCCATGGAAGTTGAGCCAAAGCATTCTGCGAAAGTGATTGCAGCTTTACAAAAGATGACGCCGGTTCAGGCTCTGTGGTCAGTCAGTGGACGTATCGACGTGCTTATTCTCGTTCGCACTTCAACAACTGCTGAAATTGATCGCCTGCTTGATGAGATTGGTGCAATTGATGGCATTACACGAACAGAGTCGTCAGTTGTTCTAACCTCCAGGGTTAACAGTTTTTAACTTCATTTTTCCTTTGTAATAAAAGACCGCCGACTATCATACTTAGGCCGACAACAGTAGTAGCGGCAATGGCTTCTCCAACAAAGAAGTGAATGAAGAACAGCGATAGGAACGGGGAGCAGTAAATTAAGGTACTGATTTTGGCAACTGAACTTGTGAGTTGCAGGGCACTTAGCCACAGAACATATGTAATTCCCATTTCGAACAGACCAACATATACCCCACCCAGAATGCCATTATTGTTCCAGTTCGGTATATCCGAGAAGAGATAACAACTAAGCATAATGAAGGGAAGACTAAACAAAAAACTCAAAAACAGTCCAAGCATCGGGTCAACTTTATCCTTAGCTTTGTAAAGCCAATACAAGGCCCAGATGATGGTGCTGCCAATAGCAAGGCTTATCCCAAGCATGCTTAATTGACCTGTAGGGAATGAATCACCACCCATACAGATAACAACAATACCTGCATAACAAACCAGGGTTGCGGCTATGTCGTAAGATGTGACTTTATGTTTAAGGATAGGAATTGACAGAAACATCAGGGTAATAGCCCAGGTATAGTTCAATGATTGAGCAATCTGTGCCGGTAACAGGTCGTAAGCCTTGAACAATATCACGTAGTATAAAAACGGGTTCAATATCCCCAGAACAAGCAAACGGAAACAATCTTTCGGCTTAAGTTGACGTAAGAGAATAAGTTTATTTTGATAAACGAGGATCGATAACAAACATAAGGTCGCTGTCAGGCTTGATACCAGAAGTAGTTGCCAGATATCAATATAATTGAGAGAGAGCTTGAAAACAGATGCGACGGTAGACCAGAGAAATACCGCGCCGATTGCATAAATATAGGATTGGGTTTGTGTCTTCACAGAAATCGCAGAATCATTTTTTGCGATTGTGATTTTGTATCCTACTTGGACAACCTTCGAACCAGCGATTTGAGGATTGTCAGACGTTCAATGCTTGAGGGATGCGAACCGCTGAAGCCTACCTGTCGTTTTGATATTTTATATAATTTTTCATGAACACGTACCGCACCGGCGGGATCATAGCCAGCTTCCAATGCCCAGATGGCACCCAGGTAATCTGATTCACGTTCGTTATCGCGGGTATATTTGCTTGATGCCGCCGTAAATGTAGTTCTACTGGAATTTTCGATTGCCTTCTTTCTTTCTTTCATATGATCCAGCTTTAGGTGCGCAAGCTCATGCCCAATGATACCGGCAGCTGCATCTACATCCATACCTATTAGAGCTAACATGCCAAAGGTAAAACCAATTACATTTTGGTCATCTTTTCCAACGGTGGCAAAGGCATTTGGTTCCTTGCCGTCCACCACAAATAATTCTGCATTAATTTCGGCTACTTCCTGAATCGCGACCATGGCAGAGTAAATCAGCAACAATTGTTTAGTTGCCATGGAGGCGATGACTCTGTCTCTTTTATCGCGTAATTGGACTACGTCGACTGGTGCTGAGGCAATATCTCTTATTCTCCAGGCCATTGGTTCTTCCGCTTTCGCTACACATGGTTGTAGAAAAAACAGGGAGAATAGAAGGAATATCGTGCTTATTTGAAATGTAGATTGGGAATTCATTAACGTTCCATTATATGCAGATGTCATTTCAGACATCATTGTAAAAAACTTTTGATTTGCTGAGCCATACTTTTACATGCACCGGCCTGTACTCTGGCCAGCAGGGGTACAGGAATAATAACAGCGGGTAAATAAGATGTACCCTGAGTTTCTGCACTTATCTTTCCAGCAAGTTGCAGGGTATTAAAATCCCAGATACTCGCTTCATAGTTTGCCTCGTCATCCCAGGTGGCAAAGCCAAAACAACCTCCGCCACCAGGACCAACTGCACAGGATATTGATCCTTTCTTGTCAGTTGTTTCTGTAGAACCATCTATCCAGATAAAAAAGCGCAGGTTAAATTCTGCAAACTTCTGCGCAATAGCTGGGTTTTGTACAAGATGATCCAGGTTCTTTACGTCCATAGGAGCAGTGCTGGTTTCAAAATACGGGTACATTGCATCAACAAAATCTTTTTCCGGGATAACGATAATAGATTTTTCACTACCGCCGCCACCCAGGGCATTTCCAACGCAGGACACAAAATCAATTTCTGTTTCATGCCCACTGCTATGGCGTCGGCCCAGGACTACTACAGAATCACCGATTTCGATATTACTTGTGGGACCCTGTCGGTATTCATCAATTCGCGTTGTACTTTTACAGCCTGTCAATATCAGGATTAAAAAAAGAATTGTGACAATGCGATTGTTCATTTCAATCAACTGATTCTTAATCAACAGATGTCAGCGTGAACGCTGTTACATACATCAGGATTATCTGCGAGCCATTGCCTGATAGGAGGTACTCGATTGAAATTCAGTGCAAACTTGGCACCTGCATCCCTGAATGCAGAATTTATTGCGGCTTGCAGACCTTTGTCCCGACTTTTTAGAAACTCTGTTGAAGATTTACCATAACCAGTGAGTGGCCAGTCAGCTACAAGTTCGCCTTTTGAATCCATAAGTTTAACACTGTATTTTACCCATACTTCGTACAGGTCGGATTTGGTTTCATTAGGCAGGGCAAACTGCATTTCCGATATTTCGGGTGCCAGTAAGCCATCAAAACTATTGTTGGTATTGGCATTAATGCTATCGACATGGTCAATATTTTGAAACATGGATGGCAGTACCTGATCGAACAACTCAACCATTGAAGCGCCACTTTTGATAGCCCAGTTAGGTCGGTCTTCAGAGTTCTCTTCGTATATATAATTGCGAAACTGTTCGTTATAGTAGACGGCCATATTAAGTGGAAGTTTTGACATAAGAGGAACAGGGACATCAGTTTCCGCTTCCATGGTCAGAGATTGATTACAAGCTGAGAGCATAATTGAAAATGCGACAATAAAGATAAGCCGAGGCACTCTTGATAAATTTATGATTTGTAGTTTCATAGTTGACGACCCCAATTTATATTTGCTTCTGCATAGTGTTAAATTAATCAATCTAGTTCAGGGCAACAAATGTACCACCATTTTTATGTGTTAGCTCGCGCATTAGTGTTGCAAAGCGTCTACTGGTGATCTGGAAGTGTTGTGGCGCCGTTGGCGGAATCGGAAAACCCACAGCATGTATTCGGATTTTGGTTTTACCATCAGCATCTTTCGGGTTAATACGATCAACCACCTTGATCACTTCTTTTACCGAGCCTTCACCGGCAAATTCGTCGCCAAAAATGTAAATGCTTATCTTTTTGTTTGGATCGTAGAAGCTACGAATCGCCTGTGTAATACCCTCAACGGGGCTACTGTTACTGAAGGTACGCCAGCTACGTAAAGTACTGATTATCGCTCTGCGTCTACCCGGTGTGTCCGGTACCCATTTTCGACGATATTGAGAAAACAAATATGAGCCCATGTCACTCATTATTTGTATACCTTTTACCTGTGGATAGACATCAAGTGTAGCTATCAGTTGATTAATCATTTTTTCCCAGTTGGCGTTGACCATACTCCCGGAGGTATCAATGATAAAAATAATATATTCACTGTCCACCGGGATACCACCAACCAGACTGGTATTAATATCACCTTTCTGAGCCAGTAGACGTTGCATTTCTTCAGTTAACGACTGCAGTGCCAGTTCCAGTTCACCTGTGATAATAGCCTCAACAGAAGAGTCTTCTGTTACATCTTCATATCGGGTTTTCGTGTATTTAAGTTCGGATCGCAATCGCGCTACTTTTTCATCCCACACAGAAATCTGTTCATGTTTGGCATTCAGGTCTCTGTTTAGTATTTTTGTTTCGCCGCGAATTTCAAACAACTGTGTCTGTAACTCGCGAACAACTCCATTAAGGGATAAATCACTGGTTTCAAGAATCGTAATGTCACCGGGTCTGGCGATCATCAGAAGCAGGATGATCGCGCCAAATCCACATGTAATGACATCCAGGAATGACAGATTAAAGGCATCATTTTCGCGATCTTTCTTGCTCACGGCCAATCCTCCGAAGGACTCATAAAGGAACCATTTGTGATCCAGGATAATTGCCAAAACGCTTTGGCAGCAAGAGGATCACCTTCCATTGGAAACATAATTACATTCACTGGAACGCCTTTTGGCAGGGTTTTTAGTGCCCTCTCGAACAGATTTAGACGTTGTTTTCCGGAAATAGTTGCGCCACGAGTACTTTTTGAGCCTTTGGTCGGTAATCCGTCGGTAATCAGGTAAATATTGTCAGGCAGTGGGCGGAGCTGGCTTGCTGCTTTAAAGGCATTTTCCAGGTTAGTACCTTTTTCCGGGACAGTGTTTTTCATATTCTTGATGGCCCGATCCAACTGCACTTTATCACCTACCTTTAGCCATTGGCCTTTGCTTTCAGGAATAGCTGCCCTGGTCTCAGTATTGAAGGTGTAAAGTTGAAATTGACTGTTATTGGGAAACTTTGCGCTTAGCCAGCTTACGGTGTTCAATGCCCTAAGCCATTTCGGTGCAGTGCGTTTTCTCTCGTCACGCATATTGCGTCGTCTTATTACATTGACAATGGAGCTGTCCAGCATGCTACCTGAGGTATCGAGTAGCACCAGTATATTTCTACCACCCATCCTCAGCCCGGTGACATAAGCCCGATTACCATCGCCGGCATATTTACGTGAGTCCTCACCGGTTTTATTCAAATCTGCGATAAGTTGCTGTTTTTCAGTTTCCAGTCTTTTGATGTCAGATTTTATTTTATTTAGCTTGCCATCTTTTCCATCGAGTACAAGTTCATTGGTGAGTCCTTCTGTCAGGGAAATTTCCTCCATGATACGTCGAGCCAGACCTTGAGCTGTTACCAGTTTTTCATCAATATCCGAGATAGTATTGCGTATTATCACCAGACCTTTTTCGCCTTCAAGAACTTCTTCTTCCAGCAATACTACTTCCGAACTTAGATCTGAATTCACAATAGGTTGTGGAACATTTGTATCGACATTATGTTTAATAATCAAAAACAGAAGAACAGCAGCGCCAAAACCGCAGGACATGATATCCAGAAAGGAAAGACTAAAGGCAGATAGTTTGCGTCGACTGAAGGACATTTTAATCGTCTACGTGGATAAAAACGTACTCCGTCTTTGAGCCTGTGAAACTGATGATATCACCTGCCTGTACTTCCTCTGTATGTTGAGTTTGCCGGCCGTTTACAAATACAGCGAGCTCTCCATTAGTTTGTAACTTTACTTTCCCTTTCTGCTGGCTTACACAACAATGACCGGTAGAAGCATCATCTATGCTGATAAGACCTGAAGCTGACAAATACACAGGACCTTCATGTAAAGCAAAAGCATTATGGCCATGTAAAATATGTGTAATGTTTTGTCCGGTGGAGTTTACAGTCCCGGTGTTTTCCAGATTTTGTTTCGGAGTCTCTGTAATTACAGGACTGCTTGTTGCTGGCAGGCTGGTAACGTAATTTGACCCAGAACCAGCAGAACGAATACTTTCCGCGTGAATCATGCAGGTTTCAAAAATATTGCTGGCCGGCAATATTTGCGCTTCATTTAATGAGTTTGTAAAGCCTGGTAGTTGTCCTGTTTGATTACTTATAAGGCAGCTATCATTGGCGTCTATAGCATCGGCAATTTTGTTATACAAAGGTTGCAGAACGTGCAACAGAGATTCGCGGGATAGTTTTGCCTGGTGCTGGGTTTGCTGATACTGAATTTCCAGTGACACTTCGGAAAGAGTTTGCAGCGAATTCAGACAGGTCGGGATCTGATCATACAAGGCCTGCTCCGTCTCCGGATGATGCTGAGGATCAAAACGTGATTCTTTAATAAACAGATCGGCAATCAGGTGTGCGGTAGTGTCGTATATGGATGCCAGCCCGGCACCATCTATGGGGTGTACTGCGCCACGAACCACCTGATCAGTGACGCTAATTCTGGTTAATATCGTTTGATGTAAATGTGTATCAATATAAACGTAGTTTCCTTTCCCTGCAGTTGGCGCGACTGCAGCAATCGCAGAATCGACAAGCCCTACTATTGTTAAGGGACTTGCTTCAACAAGACCGAGCAAAAGGGCAAGTTGATCATTGCTGTAGGAGCCGGGTACAGCAATTATGACTTCTTCAGGTTTTCCTGCCTGATCATAGATTGCGAGTAGTTGAGCAAACGCGAGATCAGCATTATGTCGCGCATGAGTGCCCGGATATTGCAGCGGTTCCTGATTCAGATTTTTCCAGTACTTGTTATGTACAGCTCGAGGTTGAAGACGAGCCTGTCTGGCAGCAACTGAGCCTAACTCAATTTTATCTTTATCGATAAAAGCGTAACCGGGACTGCGTAAAACAACCTCCTTACCCTTTCCTACGCGGATTTCAACATCGTTCAGTTCAATAACACTGATTGTCATTTTCTCAACGTACCTGCAGATGACGGATTAAATTAATATCGCAATAGTTTTGACTATCCAGAACCAGGCGTTCCTGCATTAGCTGCAACTGGTGCATCAGGAACATGATGAAAATACTGATGATTAAGGCGATAAAGGTAGAATTGAAAGCCACGCCCAGGCTGACAGTCACACCAACAATATCTCCCTCTACCGCTTTGTGAGCCTGTCCCAATGCTTCGCCAATACCGCGTACGGTTCCAATAAAGCCAATAGAAGGTACCGCCCAGATGATATATCTGATCATGGATAGCTCTGAATCCAGCCGATCAGATTCAGTATCGCAAATCTCCCTTACCGCTGTGGACACATCCTGAATATTGCGTGTAGAGCCGAAGCGTTGCAGGGCAGAAAGCAGGGCGCGGGGTAACAAAAATTCACGTTCTTCTTCAGGCAGCGTCTGCAGAGGTCGCGAATACTGACGTGCATCCTCCGGCAAAATGCTGGTGCCGGCGCTTACTTCGAGTAAAGATTTTGACAACAAACGCCTTTCTTCAATTACCAGCTTTGCCTTTAGAGCCATTATTGCAAACACCCACAATGCCAGTACAAAGCAGGCTTCCTGTTCATAATCTTTGATAACTATAAAAATAGAACGTTTTACTTCATAAACTTCCCCGGCTTCCTGATGGACTCGTTGTTCTTCCAGAATAGCATCAGCATTGGGCCTGATTACTGTAACGTAAGCTGCATGCACAATAATAAAAGCAAAAAACAGAGCAAATATCTGATAAAGGAAATCTGATAATGGATTATGTTTCATAATGGTTTCTGGCCTTTCTCCAAAGTGCGCTAAATATCCACGGGAAAATCGACAGGAATGTCTTCTGATAATTTTTCCGTCGGGTCAAAAGTATCTGGTGTAATTTCTTCCTTCTTTGCTTCTTTTACTTCTGTATTGTCTGTGGGCTTGATGACTTCAGTTCCTTCTTTTTCAGTTGTTTCTGTGTTTTCCTGCGCTTGTACGAATAGCAGGCCTGTTGCAAGGATTAGAAAGAAAATTAAGCGCATCTCATCACTCCAGGTACCGTGCAATACGAAAGCCGACATCATCGCGTTGCTTGGCATTATAGTCTCTGTATGACAAACGCAATTCGGTGACCGTTCCATGTGCCCAACTTGAACCCCTGATCACGTGGAATTTACCAGTGTCGGGACCAAGGGGGTCAACTTCAGCTTTGTCAGTCGCTCCCAGTTGTATGTCGTAAAAGTCATTAACCCATTCTGCCACATTACCACCCATATCAAACAGACCTCTTTGGTTCGCAGGGAAACTACCAATCGGTGCGGAAACCATATGGCCATCATTGTAGTTACCAATTATTTTCCCCAGAAATCCAGCTGAAGAGGTATCGGCATAATTGCCGCTTTTTTTCGTAGGCGGTAATTGTTCTCCCCATGGATATTTCAACAAACTATTCTTGCCAGTAACACGTGCTGACCAGGCCCATTCTGCTTCGGTTGGTAGTCGATACCCATTTGCCGAACGGTTGACACCACTTATTTTTTTATTTATTTCCTTATAGAAAGGCTCCAAAGATTCGGCTTTGCTTAACCAGTTACAATATGCCACTGCCTGTTCCCAGCTGACTTTCACCACAGGTTGTTTTTCCCCGTCCAGATTATTTCCCTGGACAGTGCCAGAGACATGACTTGCAGCATACTTTCTATATTGCTCATTACTAACCTCATGAGTACCGAGGTAAAAAGGGCGTTTCAAATCAATTTTGCGGAGGGTTTCATTGGCACGTCGGCCAGGTTCACGACGTGATGCGCCCATCGTAAATGCGGTTGGATGAAATAGTTTTAGAGTCTGTCCTGCGGTATTTGTATAAATCGGCTTTATCTTTTCCAGTTTTGCCTGCCGATCACTTTTCAGGCTGACATTTACTTTCTCAGCAATACCGGCATGCGGTGATATTTTTGTTTTGAAGCTGACATAACCTGGTTTGCGAACTTCAATGCGATGTGGTTTGGCAGAAAGTTCCAGAACCTGATTTGCTTTATCTTTGGCAACACCATCTATAAATAGCTTCGCATCCTTTGGAGTAATATTAAATTCAACTTTTACCAGTTCCGGTGCAAGCTTGACGATTAGACGTTTTTCTTCACCGGAGTTAACACTTATTTTGCGGCTTGCAGATCTATAGCCCTGTTTAAAAAGGCGTATGGTACTTTCCTTGCCTGGTTTCAGCGCGAATTCAAGTGGCGTTAAGCCCTTGTATTCTCCATCTGCTGTAGCATTGGCCCGGGGAGGATCTGATACAAGGAATAGCACGGCATCAACAGGTTGCAGTTTTACATCAGTCAATTCTAATGATTCGTTTGCAACGACATTTATTTTATCCTGCCAAAGCTTAAAACCGGAAAGTTTAATTCCTATTTCATGATTGCCTTCAAGGATTTCAGCGTTAAATGGAGTTTGCCCCAGTAACTCACCATCCAGGAAAATATCTGCACCTTGTGGGTCTGAATCCATCGTTACTTCTGCCCAGGCAGGAACCAACTCAGTTGTGAAGCTTTGCTCTTTGTCCAGTCCTTCAATTATCAATTGCTGTTCAAATGGGAAATAACGTTCTGCGACAATACGCAATTGATGTTCGCCCGCTTCAATATCATGAATCAGTGAAGGTGTCCGTCCCGATAAGACATCATCAATAAATATCTCTGCGTCAGTCACTTTACCTGTCTGTACCTGCAGATGTCCGGGCAGGCGTTTCAGATCAAAGCTGAAACGTTGGTTTTGCTCCGTACTTATTGACAGGTTTTGACTCAGAGGATGATAGCCTTCAGCTTTGAGCATTAGATCATGTTCGCCTGAGATAAGCAGATATCGGTCAGCCAGTTTCAATTTGAACAGGCTGCCAATTTTAATTTCGGCATTAACAGGATTGGTTTCGATATAGACGGCTTTTGCTGTAAACAGAAAGACAGCCGTTGTCGCACAAATAAGAAAACCACTGATAATGAGAATAGTCTTACGGCTGATTTCAAATGATACAGCAGGCTTGTTTCCACTCAATGGTTCAAATTTTACCGGTGCAATAGTTTCTGTACCGGCAGGTGGTGCCGTTGTATTTTTTTCGTTGTTATTATTGTTATCCATCAAATTATGACTCTTTAATAATCTGGTAATGAATCAGATAGAATTTCATACTTATAGTGACGGAATCTGCAGGTCCATCATGACTTCTCTATCCCTGCAAAACAGACCCTAATTACCAAGTGCAATTTTTTCAGTTGCCTGCACGGTGACCACCTGTATGGACTTGTCCGGGTCAATCATAAAAGTGACACGGGCATCGCGATAGCCCTGACGTATACCAACGGCTACATATTTCCCGGGTCGAAGGGATAGGCTCTTTTCAGCAAAATAACCGAGTTCATCAACTTTTCGTAAGGTAACCAAAGTTTGATTGTCTGAGCGTAGCAGCACATCAACTGGTGTATTTGCCTTATGCAACAATCTGTCAAGCGAAGCCAGTTGCTTACGCAGTACAGGACCTTTATCTGCAACAGCATTCATCTTATTCTGAAATGCCATTGTCTCCTGAAAAACTTTCGGATCGTAAATACGTTCTGGTTGCGACAGAATCTGTTGCAGTCGGTCATTAATTTTGCCACGAAGAGCTGTGCGTTGTTGACCTTGCTGTGCTTCTGCCAGGCTGCTGTTAAGTGCTAATGCTGCCTCATATTTTTCCCTGGCTGCATGCCAGTTTTCCTGTGCTTCCTGCGCTTTTGCATCTGCCTGCAGCGAGTTGATATTGATTGTGGTCAGATTATGTCTGGTTTGCTCAAGAGCATTACGTGCTTCTGCTGATCGGGGTTTCAATTTTAAAGCTTCATTAAATGATTGCCGTGCTGCAGTGAAGCTTCTTTTTTCCATCGACATAAACCCGGCAGACATATGTTTGTTAAATGCCCGATCCAGAATTTTCTTATCTGCGATAGCAATTTTCTGTTTCGCTGTGTCAAAATCGTTGTCGAGATCCAGCGCCTGTTGATAATGTTGCTTTGCTTCATTCAGTTGACCTTTCTGCAACAGGTCGTCTCCCTGATTCATAAGAGCTAATACTTCATCCCGGTTCGCGGCTCGCGTTATACCAACATTTGCGTCTCTGTCTATTACATCTATAGCGAGGGCTAACTGAAATGCTTCCATCGCTGCTTTGGAATCACCTTCAGCCAGTGCTTTGTTACCTTTATCCATGGTCTCTTCAAATATGACGTCGATCTTTTCAACCAGTTTTGAAAAGATAGCCAGTGCTTCTTCATATTCTGTACGTGAATTGACGAAGTCACGTTGGTTATACAGTTCATCCCCAGCGGCAGCGAATTGCATTGCAGTTGCATAGTCTTCTCCTGCCCAATTTTCCACGCCTTTCTCAGACAGTATTTTCTGAGCTTCCAGCATTTGAGACAATATATTCTGGGTTTCTTTTCTCAGCCTCGATTCCTGTGCTTTTTCCCATGGCGAGACGGCATCTTTTTTCTTTACAGTTGTCTGGACTTGCTGTTGATCGAGTGCCGGAGAAGATACAACTGTCGGTGTTTCTGTTTTTGAATTACTCACCCAGCGAGGTAGCAGGAATACGACAACAAGAGCTGAAGTCAGCAGGATTCCAAGACCTATCCAGATCAAAGGCGAGTGTTTAAAAGATGCATATGAACCTGCAACCTTCTTTGATGAGGTCTTCGTTGTCAGATCGATTGCAACAGGCTCAATTCTTATTATGCCCTCGCTTGAATCCTCAGATTTTTTATCCACCATCTTTTTGTTCTATTGGGGTTTATACAGACAATGAGCGTACCACGGCGAACAGTGCTTGTTCACTGCTGAAGTGCGTGCTGATTTTGTTAGGTATTGACCTGGTTCTATTGTACCGAAGTGGCTTCACCAGTTTCGGCTGTATATATATCTTTCAATATCTGACGCCATTGACCGTACTGTTCATTAACAGAACCGGAAAGAGTGACCGTACGATTTTCCAGTTTCATATTATGTGGTTCCATTTCCGCATCCATTGATGCAGAGATTTCTTCCAGTGCTTCTGCATGAACCTTGGCTTCTTCCTTTTTATTAAGCCCACTCATGACGGCACCAACACCAGCGCCTATACCGACGACACCCGCTGTACGTGCTGTGCGACTGTCCACACCCTGTGCGAGGACGCCAGCGAGAACTGCAAGAGCACCACCAATAATTCGGTTTCTTGATTGTTTCTTGACTTCCTGCAGGGCTTTGTTTTCTTCATAATATGCCCGACGCCATTCCAGATAAGGTTGTTCCATTTGTCGCACAAAAGAAGCGTAGTATTCCTGCAGCGTGTCGACAAACATATAGTCGCGTTCACGTATTTGTCTCACCCGTAATAGAATGGGATCATCATCAGCAGGCAGGCGGGTAATAAAATAGCGACCCTTTTTGTCGATACCAAGATGGTCGCCAAAAGCATCTGTTGAAAATTCTCTGGCGAATTTCAGTTCGGTGATAACACGTATGGTCTTTATCTGATTAGCGTCAAGTTGCCTGTAGTAAGTCAAAATATCATTAGAGATCTGGTTGTACATAGCCTGGAATGGCTCGGTTCGATTAGGCAGGCTGGTGTCATAGGAATATTTACTGGCAACATCAGTATATTTTTTTGTATACCAGTTTTTCCCGGAAGAGTCCTGAACTTTGACCAGTAATTCCAGGTTCTCGCCATCTGATCGTAAAATCTCGGCGTCAACCCAGATATCCATTTCACTCTGGCGTTGAGGGATAACTCTAACTGTGCCCCAGCTGCCACTATTTTGCATTGTATCCATTAACATATAAGGCATGAAGCGTGCTTCGGCTTCCCGGATTTTTGGATAGACACCGGGCTCGCCTGAGCTAATCGCATCGACTCCGGGTTCGAATATGCCGATACCAACATCCAGTAACAGATCTTCAGTAACCTGCACAGTTTGCGGCGCAATTTTTTCGCGCTCTGTTGATCTGACAGATGTACTGTTACATCCCACTGTTGTTACGCAGATAAATATCAATAATGCATAAATTTGATTTTGTTTGATCATTTGTTATCTCGCTGATTAAGCGCCTTTTTTGTATTTTCTGTATTCATCCCAGAGTTTAGCCCTCAACTCAGGATCCCTTTCCTTCTGTGCTGCTTCCCTTAGCTGACGTGCAATTATATCGTCATCCTGTCCGCTACCGACATCAGCAGGTGCATCAGAGACTGAATCAACGGGTATATCTCCGCCGACACCAAGAGACCCGGATTTACTGCTGCCTTTTGCCATAGCAGTTTGTAAGGGTACATCCGCACCGCCATAACCACCTTCGTCTTCTCCTTCACCATTGCCCATTCCATAGGAACCGCTACCGCCTTCATTATCACTTTTGGCGACAGATTCTCGTTCACCTAGCATCAAGTCATCAAATTTCCCAAACCTGGTGTTCAGCTGCGCATCCAGTTGACCCGCTTTTTCTTCATCGGTCATGACGCCTTGCCCCTGACCAGAACCAGTGGATGTACTGGCACTTGCTGAGCCCTGTTCAGAGTCCTGTCCTCCACCAGATTTACCGGAGCTGCTTTGATTCGCTTCACCTTGTTCACTGCCTTCCTGCTGTGCCTTGCTGATTCCTTTTTCAAACTGACCAAGTGCTTCCGCCAGGATTTGATCATCACTTTTGGCCTGTCCCTGACTACCTTGTTCTCCACCTGTTTTTGATTGGGTCTGCCCCTGTTCAGTTTCACTACCTGAAGTGCCTGACTGGGAGGAGGTACTTTGCTGACCAGTTCCGGTACTACTGGAACTTGATTGACTGCCACCGCTGGATCCACTCGATTGGGACGAGGAAGATGAGGAAGACGAAGATGAGCTGGAACCACTGGGAGGTGGGCTACCCGATGACGATGAGGAAGATGAACTTGTTGGCACCGTATTGCACGCAGAGATAAATGCGAATGCTGCCAAAAGACAGAGTCGGGAAATAATTGTTTTATAGTTTTTCATAAGCTACACACTTGTTATTCAGTGAATACATAACGCAGACTAACACCAGTGGTTATAACGGGCTTGCCATTTTCATATCTTGGCCGAAACTTTGTTGAGGCAATACTTCTTTTGGCCCGACGTTGAAAAGATATGTTGTCACTGGGGTTAGATTCTAATATTTGTATATTTCGTGCACTGCCCGAAGCGCTGACATCAAACGAAGCTACCACGTAGCTTGGGTTTTCTTCTACGATATCAATCTGATTTTGTATCGGTAGACGAATGGCAGGCAAAGTTCTTGGTTGTCCAAATAAAACATCTATCTTCTGTTGATCGAAGCCTTCGCTATCCAGTAAATCATATGCCTGCTGATAAGTCGTGGCTGCGCTGTTTCTCTTATTAAAAAGCAAATACCAGTCCCCCAGATGGGTTAATGCAATTGCCTGGGTATCCACTGGCAAAATAGGATTGGCGGTATGAATCTCAATTATACGATTCATAGCCTTTTTACCTTTTGCGAAACTTTGCATAATCAGGTCTTCTCGAGCTCGCTGTTGTTGCAGGGCTCGACGGCGATCCGAGTTTCTAAAACCCATTCGTATATCATCGAAATCTTCAGCCCCGCTAACCCGGCTGGCGATCTGATAATTTGTCAGGGCAATACCGTAAAGGGCATTAATCAGTCTTATGTCGTACTGACCATTTGTTGTTTCAATAATTTTGACGGCTTTATTGTATAGATTTTCCGCATCCACCAGGTGAGAAAAGGATTCGCTGGCTGGCAGTATTTCATATGCTTTCAAGTGCCAACGACCAATACGATCAATTACGTCAAGTAATTCAGTGTTATTCTCTCCGTAATGTCGTTTACTAATCCAGAAGAGGTTATGGAAGTTTTTATTCAGATTCTTCCAGTCTTTAAGTTTGGTGTTACTTTCGATCATTTTTTCCAGGATGGAAATCTGGTCAAGGCTATACAATCCGTCATTAACACGACTTATATGCATTGAACGTTCGAATGCATCTATGGCGTTCTTATGTAGTTCCATTGACTGGTAGGTAGCGCCCAGACTTAGAAGCACTTCGGAAAGTTGTACCTGATAGACACCTCCGGTGCTCTGCAGCTGGTCTATTAGTTCGTTATAATTTTGAATACTGCGCTTCTGTTCTGCAGTCATTTCCTTTTTGATTACTTCGACTTCGACTTGCGAAGCTTCGATTTCCGTCTGCAGTGATTCCGCCGGCGAGGAAACATCGGTCGCCGCCAGGCCAGCCATATTGCAAACCAATAAAGCTGAAACAGAGATAAAAAGGGTACGAAGAGTGACTATCATTAATTTCCTGTTACATTGTATAAAGTGTAAAGAGCCAGCAATAATTTGAGTGATAATCTGTGTTAATGTTCCTGTCAGATCAATGAATAGCTGAATTTTCCCTGACAAAGCAAAAAATGTATCTGATTCATCGCATCTATTATCAAGTATCCATTTAATAAGTATAGAATTTTACCGGAATTAAATAAGCAGGAATGTGATAGAAGTATGAAATTTATTACATAATTGCTCGAACGGCTGACAATGGGGTCAATTTGAGGAAAAAGTGTCCAGTTCAGGTTTTCAGTAACTCAAAATAAATAATGGCACTAAAGGGTAGTTTTTTCGGATCAGGGCAATATTGCACTGCAACATAAGTAATGTTATATTGCGCCGCAACAATTTTATATGCTATTAATATTCAATGGGTTTTCATGGAAACCCATTCAAAAAGAAGGAGAAAGGTATGGGGCGTGTAGCGATAGTAACAGGTGGTACTCGTGGTATAGGAGAGGCAATTTCAGTGGGATTAAAGGATGCCGGATACACAGTAGCGGCAATTTATGCTGGTAATGATGAGGCAGCCAAACGCTTTAATAACAAGACCGGCATAGCTGTCTATAAGCTGGACGTCAGCGACTTTGAGGCCTGTGATGCGGCCGCTAAACAGATTGAAGCCGATCTCGGTCCGATTGATGTACTCGTAAATAATGCCGGTATTACACGTGATGGCACAATGCACCGCATGAGCTTTGACCAGTGGAACTCCGTTATCCAGACCAACCTCGCATCCTGCTTCAATATGGCCCGAGTGCTTATAGATGGGATGCGTGAGCGAGCTTTTGGTCGCATCGTTAATATTGGCTCAGTTAATGGCCAGGCAGGCCAATATGGACAGGTTAATTATGCGGCTGCGAAATCCGGTATCCACGGCTTCACCAAGGCCCTGGCACAGGAAGGAGCTGCAAAAGGAATTACTGTTAACGCCATTGCACCGGGTTATATCGATACTGATATGGTCAGAGCTGTTCCGGAGCATGTGCTGGAAAAAATTATTGCGGGGATCCCCGTTGGCAGACTAGGTGATGCCAGCGAAATTGCTCGTGGTGTATTATTTCTGGTCAGTGATGAAGGCGGTTTTATTACCGGCTCAACTTTAAGTATTAACGGTGGTCAGCATATGTATTAACCGCAGTATCGGATCACGTTAAAGTACGAATTATTTTAGAGGAGAATGCCGTGGCTACCATTAGCAACTTCACAATTGACGAAATTGAAATCGGTCAAAAAGCGACATACAGTAAAACATGCAGTGCCGATGACGTTCGTGATTTTGCCAAACTATCTGGCGATGTAAATCCTGTTCATCTTGACGAGGAATATGCCAGCAAAACACAGTTTGGTCGTTGCATAGCACACGGTATGTATACCGCCGCCCTGGTCAGTGCAGCAGTAGCGGTTAAATTACCTGGTCCCGGCAGTATCTACCTGGGTCAGGACATGAAGTTCAGAGCGCCGGTATATATAGACGATACGATCACCGTTGAAATGGAGGTGGAGTCTGTGCGCGAAGACAAACCAATTGTTGGACTAAAATTTATTTGTCTAAACCAGGATGGGAAAAAGGTGGTTACAGGTACAGCGGTTGTTCTGGCTCCTACTGAAAAAGTAACACTGGAAGTGTAGGAAAAAATTCTTTAACTGTAAGTAAAGACAGCTTCTTGTTAAGAGTTTAGAAATCCGGAGTGAAGCACCTGTAATAATGATTTCACTCCGGTGTTTCCAGCACCAGCTTATAATTAGTACTCCGTCCAGGTTGTATTGATGGGTTCAGCATCACTGTGCTGTAACGCCGTGGCGGAACAGCACAGTGGTGCCCGAAGGGTTGATCTGTCAGCGCCCATGGCGGCGTTACATCTCTTGCGAAGGACTATGGCCATTCACTGCGAGACGTGCCTTGCCATGAACACTGACAGGCCAACTGAACCCATCAATACAACCTGGACGGAGTACTAGGCAGCCAGCGCGTCTTCTGCGGGCTGGTAATCATAGTCAAGACTTTCTGCTACTGCTTTGTAGGTTATTTTTCCTTTGTGTACGTTCAAGCCATTTCTCAAATCCTGATCAGTTAACAAGGCCTGCTTGTAACCCTTCTTTGCCAACGATATTGCAAAAGGCAGCGTTGCATTATTTAGCGCCAGTGTAGAAGTACGTGCTACTGCACCCGGCATATTGGCAACACAGTAATGCACAACACCGTCAACCACATAAGTAGGTTCCTGGTGAGTCGTCGCCTTTGAGGTTTCAAAACAACCACCCTGGTCAATAGCAACATCAACCACTACCGAGCCCTTTCTCATGCGACTGATAATATCGCGACTTAACAGTTTCGGAGCAGCTGCGCCGGGGATCAGCACAGCACCTACCACCATGTCAGCCTGTAAGGCATATTCTTCAATAGTTTCCACGGTGGAATAAACACATTTCACGCGACCACCGTATTCGGCATCCAGTTGACGTAAGCGAGGAAGTGAACGATCCAGAATCGTCACTTCTGCGCCCATACCCCTGGCCATGTAGGCGGCATTATCACCAACAACACCACCACCAATCACCAGTACTTTAGCTGGTGCTACACCAGGTACACCACCAAGTAGTACGCCAGCACCGCCTTGTGCTTTTTCAAGTGCATGAGCACCTGCCTGTATCGAAAGTCGTCCGGCGACTTCACTCATCGGCGCCAGTAAAGGCAAAGTATTACCGGGGCCAGTGACGGTTTCATAAGCGATCGCAATTACGCCGGAATCAAGCAGTAATTTGGTTTGTTCCGGATCCGGTGCCAGATGGAGATAGGTAAATAGCACCTGGTTTTCTCTTAACTTGAGGCATTCTTCATGTTGTGGTTCTTTGACCTTTACAACCATGTCGCTATTGCTAAAAATCTCGTCAGCATCTGCAACGATTTTGGCACCAGCTTTGACGTAGTCCTCATCCGCCATGCCAATGGCTGCGCCTGCATTTGTTTCGATAATGACGTCCTGTCCAAAGCGAACCAGTTCGCGAACGCTACCCGGTGTCAAACCAACCCGGTATTCATGGTTTTTAATTTCTTTAGGAACACCGATCAGCATGACTATTCTCCTGTTTTAAAACGCGATTTTGTTGAGATGACTTATGCGCGGAAGAATAGTCGGAAATCGGAGAAATGTTCTTGCTATATCTTCACTATTTATTTATATAAATAGCATATAATTCAATAAATATTAAAAAAACAGAAGAATCTGTTCCATATGAAATTAGATAAGACTGATCGTGCCATTCTTCATGTCCTGCAATTAGACGGGCGATTGAGTAATGTCAATCTGGCCCACAAGGTGAATTTATCGGAGTCCGCTTGTCTGAGAAGAGTTAAATTACTGGAGGGTGCAGGCGTAATTGAGCGCTATTCGATGCTGGTGAACCAGGCTGCTGTTGGCTTGCCCGGAAATGTATTCGTGGAAATCAGTTTGGCCCAGCAACAACAGGAAGAACTGGATACCTTTGAAAAACGAGTGTTGGAGATACCGGAGGTAATGGAATGTTACCTGATGTCCGGTGACTATGATTACTTGTTACGCGTGGTAGTCGCAGATGCCGCCGATTATGAGCGCATCCATCATCAACATTTAACCCGTTTGCCTGGTATCGCCAAGGTAAGGTCAAGTTTTGCATTACGCACGGTAACCAAGGCTCAGGAACTGCCAATTAAACATTAGGAGTTTGTCAGACTTAGGATGTTCGTCACGAGGGGAAGATCCTGAGTTCGACAGACTCCTGGACCGCAGTGCGGAAAGAGCGTCGTACTCATCGCACGGATTGTTGCAGTGCAAAACTCACTGTACTAGGATACGGACTCGTATTAAATGTCCAATAGGCGCCCAGTGATCTGGCTGAAATAAAACGAAGTAAATTAAATACACAATAATAATCAGTTTTGGAGGAGTCTCTCATTATGTCCGATGTCGTTAGTTACGAGCTTGTAGACAATATTGCTGTTATCAGCATCGATAACCCACCTGTGAATGCCATGGGTCATGCTGTTCGTCAGGGTACCTGGGATGCTATTGATAAATTTACAAGCGATGAAGAGGCCAAAGCAGCGGTATTGATTTGTGCGGGGCGTACATTTATTGCAGGCGCCGATATAAGAGAATTTAATCGGCCACCTGAAAACCCCTGGCTTCCTGAACTGGTACAGAAGATAGAAGATTGTTCGAAAATTGTTGTGGCGGCGATTCATGGCACAGCACTGGGCGGAGGTCTGGAAACAGCCGTGGGTTGTCATTATCGATGTGC
>JABHFC010000312.1 GCA_018676275.1 Gammaproteobacteria bacterium
ATAGTGCACGGCAGTCTTCCTGTTTTCTTATTTGGTTTAATCTGGTCGCGTATATTCGTTCAAAAATATCGCCGTCATTTTCATTTGAAGGTTCACGTTTATTATCATCAACAAATTTTTGAATTTCTTCAAAGCCCGCAATTATTCGCTCCTCTCTTGGAGGGCGAGAAATCTGTTTCTTTGGAACAGCAAAATCTTCAAGTTCGTCCCGCAGTTCATCTAGGTCAATATCAGACATATTTTCCCCCGTTAACAGGCAGATTTATGGGTTTTTAAATCGTAACAATTACCAACCTTGCGGCATTATTGGCAGATATTGAATAAAGTTCAAGTTCTATGTTGCTTGTGTTACCGACTAGTCGCACAGGTATTTTAAAGTAATTCACGCTTATGTGTTGAAGGTCTGCTCTCTAAATATTGGCAGAATTACAACTTGATCTCTATCCATACTTTGAATACTATTCAATTTCATGTTTTGAATTTGATTCAAAATAATGTTCCTGTTACTAATTCAATTTGCTCGGGGGAGTATTGAAATGAACAAAGCAATTTTCAGATTTCCAGTTGGTCTGTCACTTCTAGCAGCATTAACTACTATTTTTCCAGTTTCAACGGCTTTAGCACAGTCAGGCGTGTTGGAAGAAATAGTTGTTACCGCTCGAAAGCGAGAAGAGAACTTACAGGATCTTGGACTCTCTATCACTGCGTTAAGTCAAACTGAGATAGAGCGGACTTTCGCCCGAGATGCCAGAGACATGGCGTTTATGGCTCCTAACTTGATTCTTGATGATACTTCACAGGGCCCCGGGGGCAACGCAGCAATATACATCCGTGGCGTTGGAGTGGCCGATGTAGAGAAAAATTTCGATCCCGCAGTTGGCGTAACCGTTGATGGACTCTTTATAGGTGCCAACAGTGGAGCGATTTTCAGGAGTATTGATCTGCAAAGGGTGGAAGTATTGCGTGGCCCTCAGGGCACGCTGTATGGTCGTAACACTATCGGTGGAACGATTAATGTAGAGAGAACAAGGCCTACCGGTGAGTTCGGCGGTAAACTTCGCGCCGGATATGGCGCTTACGATAACCTTTACTTCGACGGGATTGTCAATTTTGGTCTGCATGAAAAGGTGGCGGTAAAGCTTAGCGGCGCCAAGCATGATCAGGGTGAAGGTTATTTTACAAACACCAATGACGGTGATGACAATGGACGGGTGGATTATACGTCTTTTGGTGCAAACCTGCTTTTCACTCCCATGGAGGGTCTGGAGTTTGAGTACACTTACCAGAACGAAGACACGGATCAGGATACGCCGCCGCTGTTAAACGTTGGCCAGGGCGATACCTTGTTTTGCACCGCATTTGGTTTTTGTGCGCCAGATGTGAACACGCCAACTTCAGGAGACCGTTTTGATGTGAATACCCTGGGGTTTTTGCCTACCACGGCGTCACCAACTCTCGCTGCAATTGCAACTTCGCCAACAGCCGACCTGATACCGACCAGGCTGACTGCGACTTTCGATACTGAGACCCATATCGTAGAGGGGCATTGGGATGTTAATGATAGTTATACAGTTGACTATATTTTCGGACACTTTGAGACACAGGAGACCATCGTCTCCAACTGGACGGCTGAGCCGCTGATGTTGTTTGGAACCGACCGCCCGGCTGAATACGAGCAGCAAAGTCATGAACTGCGCCTGACTTACGATGCTGGTGGTAAATTGAATTTCGTGCTTGGTGGTTACAAGTGGGATTCGGAATACGATATTCGCTTGCGTAGCTGGATCACTTTCGCTGTTGCGGGTACCGTTCTGGACATACCGCAAACTACACATCAGGAAACGGAATCTTATGCGGTGTTTTTCGAAGGCGATTACGCGATTACCGATTCCTGGAGTCTTACCCTCGGCGGGCGTTATACCAAAGATGAGAAGCTATCTCTGCAATCAGCAAATATAGTTGGACGGGGCGCCGAGAAATGGGATGAGTTTACGCCCAAGGTCGGTTTGCGTTACCAGATGACTGACGATCTCATGCTCTATACCACGTATACCAAAGGCTTTCGCACCGGCGGCTTCAACGGACGGGTCGATACGGTTGAATCCGCCGAAGAACCCTATAACCCGGAGTTTGTAGAGAACTATGAAGTGGGCTTTAAAAGCGAATGGCCGGAGCTGGGGCTGCGATTGAATGGTGCCTTTTTCTATATGGACTACAAGGACAAGCAGGAAGAGATAGGATTACCCTCTACAGGTGCCACGGGCCAGAGGATTTCGGTTTTTAACGCCGCTAGTGCAACCATGAAAGGTGTGGAACTTGACGCGCAGTGGGCAGTTTCAGAAGGCCTGGTTGTTCGAGGAAACCTGGGTTATCTGGATACGGGCTACGATGAATTCACTTTTTTTGATGGTTTTGTAACTCAGGATTTGAGTGCTTCTGAATTCCGTCGAGCGCCAGACTGGACCGGTTCTCTGGATGCAACCTACGAATGGCAGGTTGGCGGTGGCGAGGCCTGGGTGAGAGGCGCTTATCATTTTATCGATAGTCACTTTGTCGAACAGACTAACCGGGCGGAGCTGGCAAATGATGGTTCGCATATAATTGACCTGTCAGCAAATTACGCAATGAACAACGGAGTAACCGTTAGTGTTTACGGCCGTAACCTTACCGACGAAGACACTTATGCACACGGTTTGAATGTTTCTGGTCTATGGGCCTACGCGAGTCCTCGCCCACCTCGTACCTGGGGCGTGGAAGTTACTTACGCCTGGGGTAATTAAGCCTTACCTTTAGTTTTCACTATCAAACGCACGCTTTATTAATCAATAGAGCGTGCGTTTTGATATCCGATACTAAATAAGTAAGTCCCCGCCAACGTCTCTTATTAAAATGCTCTTTGTTTTGTTTCGAGCAAAGCGGGAAATTCGAAATTAGTTGGCTTAAACTCAATCATTGAATATGATTTAAAATTGTCGATTACCTCATGGAATTATGAATTGTCATAAGCTGGGAAGAAGCTTGTCGCTGACAAACGCTAAGGTCGGGTAATCATATAAGTTAATTTATTATTTGAAAGTGAGGAGCAATAGAACATGAGCGATGAAGAAGGTAAAAAACCCAATTTTGATCCGGTTAAACTTGAGCAAGTCGATGTAAATAAAGACTACCCGATGGAGCCGGATGAGTTCGATATACTGTACAAGCACAATTGTTATTGCCACATGGCGCACATATCCCAGTACGGTTACCCCATCGTTACGCCTATGTTTTACGTGGTTTTAGATGACGGTTTTATTTATATCAGCAGTGTGCAGAAATACCGAAAAAAGATTGATCACCTCATAGCAAACCCGAAAATTTCCGTCAGCATCAGTAATGATGGATCAAATGCAAAACGTCAGAAGGCTATTCAGATAATAGGCAATGCAGAAGTATCTTTTGATCAGGAGTTAATGACAAAAGTACATTGGGCCATCATCGATAAATACTGGTTTGATCTGAAGGGCAATGAAGAAATGCGTCAAGCGGCTTTCAAAGGTGTGCACACGCCTAACAGGGCTATTATCAAAGTCATTCCAAACAAAAACTCACCGACCTCCTGGGACTTTGGCAAGATGGTGGATATGTATGAGCGAGGAGTCTGGTTTAACGAAGTCTACGAGATGACCAAGCCACACGACGTTCGCTAACAGTTACCAGATATATTGAATATGGCAGGCATTAGCCTGCCATATTTTTTCAGAGGAGATAAAGATGGGCCAGTGGGACGATAAATTTGAAAAACATGCAGCTAAATATGCTTCCTGGAAGATGCAGGAATATGCACAGGAAGATCGTGTTTTACCAAAGATCATTGAAGATAAGGCGCGACAATACCCTGATCATGTTGTATTTCAGTTTCGTGATGACCCACTTACCTTCGCTGAACTAAACGAGGGCATTAACAAGGCAGCAAACGGCTTTCTCTCACTGGGAGTGCAGAAGGGCGATAAAGTCGCCATCATGCTGAATAACTGTGTTGAATTTCTATACGCATGGTTCGGTCTGAATAAAATCGGTGCGGTTGAAGTACCTATTAATGTTGCTCTGAAAGGGGAAGGGCTGATCTACCAGATTGTACAGTCTGATTCTGTGGCTCTGGTGGCTGATACAGTATTTCTAGACAGACTCGAACCGGTGTCAGCTGATCTCACCACTGTAAAAAATACGATATTTCGTAATTCCACTGATGAGAGTGCGTTGCCGAATTGGAAGGGGAGCGAATCGCAGTGGGTTGAAAACCTGATGGATCATCCTGCGACTGCACCGGACGTTGAAGTACTTTTCAGCGATATGGCCTCTATTCTTTATACATCTGGGACAACAGGACGTTCAAAAGGTGTAGAGATGAGTCATCATTACTGGTACGACATCTGGTCTTCATCAGTTAAATATTCTCGTTATACCGAAGATGATGTGCTCTACACCGGGCTGCCATTTTTTCACGGCAATGCCCAGGGCATTACCATCGGCCCGGCAATCCTTGCTGATGCAAAGGCTGTGATTGTAGAACGTTTTTCTGCAAGTAGTTTGCTGGACGATTGTCGTAAATGGGAATGTACAGAAGCAAACTATATTGGCGGGATTATTCCGATCCTGATGAAACAGGATCCCAGTGAAAGCGACGGTGACAACCCACTGCGATTGATGGTGGGCGCCGCCGCTCCAATTGATATCTGGCATGATTTTGAAGCTCGTTTCAAAACAAAGCTGCTTGAAGTTTATGGAATGACGGAATGTTATTGTTGCCTGGTCGTACCTTATGATGAACCAAGACCGGGCTCCTGTGGTAAACCTATTACTGGCTGGCGCGTAATGCTGGTTGATGATAATGATAACGAAGTTGCCCCCGGTGAAATTGGTGAATTTATTGCGCAA
>JABHFC010000313.1 GCA_018676275.1 Gammaproteobacteria bacterium
AATTGCAGTACCTTCCTATAATAACTATGTGTTGCGGGCAAAACGCTCTGAAGGCCGTGCCGCACTAATGGACGTGGCTGCGTTACAAGAACGCTATTATTCTGACTGCAATATATATGGGACACTAAATGGTCCCAGAGCTTGCGGTACCAGCAGATCTGGTATTACTAATACACAAAGCGAAACAGGAAAATACAATGTTACCCTGACTACTATGGGAGCTAATAACCAGAGCTATGTCCTAACAGCGACACCGACATTTGACGACCCGGGTTGCGGTAATCTCACGATGACACAGGCAGGTACAAAAAATAAAGTAGGAGGAACTGACACTGTAAATAATTGCTGGGGCAAATAACTGCTATTAAGCTAAAAATTTGTTCAGTTTCAGTATTTTTCTGTAATTGCTCAATGAGATAAATTATCATTTTGATGTATTATTCTTTCACTATTCTTCTTCTGCTTGCGACTTCTATTTTTACAATGACTGGCTGTGCCGATCGCGCAGAAAAGAGCCCGATTAGCACTGAAAAAGAAATTGAAACCAGTCCACAGCAAATTGATGAGTCAAAAGATACGAAATCCGACACCGCTAGCTCAAAAGCAGAACAAGCTGCTCCTTTATTTGACTACGAAGATTTAAGCCAGAAAATTACCTATGGTAAAGCGACCGCGCTGGAAGTAAGGAATGCGCTGACAGAGCAAAACCCGGCAGCCCTTTCCAATACCATGCATGCGCTATATTCGATGCGTTGGCAGCGCGTTATTGTCTACTTGCTTAACGACTTGTGGAAACTGGATAAAAATAAATATCCGGACCTGGCATGGAACCTTATCGAAAAGCCCCCTGTTCGCATTGCACTGGCCAGCACAATTAACCGTATCCAGATTCATGACACAAAAGAGTACAAAGATTACATTCGTGCTCATAAATATGATGAACATGAGTTTCACCGTGCTCAGGTAATTATTTCGCTAGGCTTAAATAAAAACCCAAAAGACGTACCGTACTTGCAGGAAATGGGTGAAGGTAATAACAATTATGTAGCTCAAAGTGCAATTACTGCACTTGCCCTGATGCATCACGTACTGGCTCGTGATGCGATGGTTACTATCTGGGGAAAGTATGCGAACGACCCACGAGGAGATCTGATTCTCGAAGTACTAAAAAAGGCCTATGACTGGGTGCCTTATGCAAGAAAAAAAGAAGAAACAAACGAGCAAGATAATAAAGCCTCAGCTGTAGAATAACTTTTACCTATAATCAGTTATTACTTACACAGCTCGGCAATCAATTCCCGAGATTTAACTATTTCTTTTTGTCGTTGTTCTTCTGAAGCTCGCGTGGCATTACCGTCTTTGTCCTTAATCTTTACCCGAGGTCGCTGATAGCTCGCTAATCTGGCTTTTGCTTGTTCACAGGCTGCACGTTGTTGTTCCAATTCCTGTTGTTCATTTTCTTTCTTCTCATTCGCCTTAAGTCTACCCTCACGTGCATCACTCAAATTCTTTTTTCTGTTTTCCAGTTGGTTCTGCGAGTGTTCTGAATCAATTCTTGGCGGGGGTTTAATAATTTCTTTTTCTACATCACCTGGTGGAGGTGACTGGGTATAATGAGTATTCCCTTCATCGTCCACCCACTTGTACATTTCAGCTACAGCAAGTTGACTTGAAAGACATATACAGCTAATTAGTAAAATCGGTAATTTTCGATTTATTCTGGTAGTTTTTCTCATAAACATATGTAAAATAATTTGTTGTTAATATAACCTACATATTAGTCGTTATATGTATGATTATCTGATTAAACTCAGGTTCCCTGCATATACGTTATTTTACTAGGATTGGGATATTGCTGTCTCCCCCTGTTTTTAGAGGATTTCGATATGAAACATTATAAGTTCACAATATTGCTGCTGGTTTATTCTCTATTCTCCAATAATGCCTGGGCAGTCAAAATATACGAATGTGAAGATGAGCAGGGAAACAGGTCTTTTGAACAACAATGCCCGCCAGGAACCACCGCAGTTAACAAAAAAGAATACTCTACCAAAAGAGCCCAATCAGGTTCAGAACAAAGAAGCTCTGGACCACTGATACTTTACGTGATTCCAAACTGTGATTCATGTGATCAGATCAGAGAGTTTTTGTCTGTTAGAAATATTTCAGCAAGCGAAAAGAATGTAGCTGATGATGTTGCATTGCAAGATGAACTGAAGGATAAAACCGGTGGTGATTTACGCGTACCGGTATTACTGGTTGGCAATAAAGTGCTTTCGGGCTATAACCGGACCAATCTAATTTCCGCGCTCACTGATGCAGGTTATATTTCGGCAAGCCCGAAAGAAGATGAAGAGGAAGATGGATAGCTGAAACGAAGGCTTACATCACCAATTCTTTCGGTAAAGAAAACACCACCTTTTCACGGATTCCCGGTGCTTCGACCACCACGTCAGCACCCCAATCCTTAAGCTTGTTAATTACTTCTTCTACCAGAACCTGCGGTGCAGAAGCGCCTGCGGTTAAACCAATTTTATTCTTGCCAGTAATCCACTCACGTTTTATTTCCGAGGCATTGTCAATCAGGTAGGAAGGTACTCCAACCTTTTGCGAAATTTCCATCAACCTGGTGGAATTGGAACTGTTTTGTGAACCAACCACAAGAATCACATCGCAATCAACAGTCAGTTTCTTTACAGCATCCTGTCGATTTTGCGTGGCATAGCAAATATCTTCTTTCTTCGGACCGGAGATATTCGGGAATCTTTCCCGCAAAGCATCAATTACTTCTGCCGTGTCATCCATGGACAAAGTCGTCTGCGTCACAAATGCCAGAAAATCCGGTTGCTTAACCGGCATCTTTTTTACATCTTCAACAGACTCCACCAGGTACATACCACCATCACCATTAGTGGTTCGATACTGGCCCAGCGTGCCTTCAACTTCCGGATGACCTGCATGACCGATAAGAATGCACTCCCTGCCTTCGTCCTGATAATGACCAACTTCCATATGTACCTTGGTTACCAATGGGCAAATGGCATCAAATACGCGCAAACTTCGTCGTGCTGCTTCATCACGCACTGCCTTGGCTACCCCGTGAGCACTAAAAATAACAGTTGAATTATCTGGCACTTCATCCAGCTCTTCGACAAAAACAGCACCTTTATCACGAAGAGATTCCACAACGTATTTGTTATGCACCACTTCATGTCGAACATAAACAGGTGCACCGAATATCTCCAGTGCATGGTCTACAATTCCTATGGCACGATCTACCCCGGCACAAAATCCCCGTGGATTAGCTAATGTTATCTGCATAAATATATTTCCCTTGTTGTCCTCAATTACCACCCATTTGTAAATTATCGCTTAAACGACGAACAAATAATACCGTGCTCAGCCAGATCAATTCTTCTTGTTTGTGCTGACCTCGGCCTGATCAAACCATATCGCGTCTATAATCAGCATTACTGCACCTACGCAAATAGCTGAATCTGCAATATTGAACGCTGGCCAGTGCCATTGACCATAATAAACATCGATAAAATCTATAACATAGCCAAGATTGATCCTGTCCCAGAGATTTCCCAATGCCCCACCCAAAACCAGTGCTAGCGCCGCAGCCAGCCATTTTCTCTGTCTGGGCAAAGTACTCAACCAGTAAAACAGGGCAATGCTGACACCACTGGTGAGTGCGACAAAAAACCATCTTTGCCATCCACCTGCCTGGCTCAGAAAACTGAAAGCCGCACCGGTATTATGTACGAGT
>JABHFC010000314.1 GCA_018676275.1 Gammaproteobacteria bacterium
CGAACAACAATTCGCGGGTTTTGTAACGCTCACTTACTTCCCTGAAAATTCTCAAGTCTTCATCATTTTCCAACATTAAGGAATCTGACGACGCATCCAGCTTGAAATCTTTTACAAAGTAGGCAAAGAATACAAAAATAATGAAAAGCAGCGCCAACACCAGTTTGGGTTTCCCCAGGACGAGACTGTCATAACAACTGGATATGCGAGTTAACATTATATGGGCTATTTATTGGAGAAGGCTTAATTGATCAATTTACGTATTATTGCTGAATCAGATTTTCCGTGACAGATGGCAAGCCGTCAACCTTAATTCTTGTCCCCGAGTAATTCAATCTTGTAACCATCCGGGTCTTCGACGAAGGCAATAACCGTTGTTCCGCCTGCCATTGGCCCAGCTTCACGTACAACATTACCGCCAGCAGCCTTTATTTTTTCACAGGCTGCATACACATCATCAACGCCAATGGCGATATGTCCATAAGCATTACCCAGATCATATTCTGATTGGCCCCAGTTATGAGTTAACTCAAGCACAGTAGATTCTGATTCGTCAGCATAACCGAGAAATGCCAGAGTAAACTCACCTTCAGGAAACTTATGCTCCCTTAGCAATGTCATTTCCAGGACTTCGACGTAAAACGCTTTAGAACGTTCCATATCTCCAACTCTCAACATCGTATGTAGTAAACGCATGTCACTCACTCCTGAATTTGTTAATTTTTTCTACTCATTATGTTCAAAATCACTGTCGTCATACTGGCGCAAGCCAGTATGACGAATCTAGTCTATCCTTTGTTCATCGTTACCATGTTTCCGGAAACGACGATAAATGAATATTAAAATATGTCTGCAAAGCATCCCTGTACTCCTGATTGGACTGTAAGAGTCGCCTTTCCAGTTTTCCTGAGTCTTTAATTTCCAGATCACGATCTGCTAATGTTATACGGCCATCTGGTTTCGCCAGCGTTACCACTCGCTTCTGGGTGAAATGAGATTCCGGGGAAGTTTGTGTGATGTGACACATATTCTCATATTCCTGCAGTCGTCGTGACGTCGAAGTAAAAGAAAAGCGTGGCAACCATTCTGCATCTACTTCTTTATAGTGCAGTGCATGACCGTCTTCAAACTCACTCACTCGGTAATCAATATCTTCAAAACGCGCAACGTCATCAGCGTCAATTTGCATAGGCTGCAAACACGACTGTCCATTACCCACATCCACCAGGTAATCTTCATCAAGACTAACAATCAATGCCATGTGTCCAAACTCGACGTTCATAGAAATCTCCAGCAACATTGTTGCAGCGACATACTTTACTTCGAAACCCATCAACTCCAGCAAAGCATGAAACAGGGTATTACTTTCATAACAGAAACCACCACGCTGTTGTTCGACAATCTTGTGATAAATTTTTTCAACAGACAACTCGATTGGACGAGATAAATGTATATCAAGGTTTTCAAACGGCACACTGTAGATATAGGCAAGCTGCAATGCCTTTAAAGTATCAAGGCTTGGAGAACGGCTTCCCTGATAATTGATTCTTTCCAGGTAACGATCCAGATCCATAACTAACTATTTTTCTGCACCGGGTAGTGCTATTTCCCCTGAAACAATTTTAGCAATGGTCTCCGTGTAAAGTGAATGCTCGACGGCTAGCACCCGCTCAGCCAGACTCTCTGCACTATCGCCCTCTTTCACCAGGACTTTTTGCTGAGCCAGGATCGCTCCTTTATCGTATTCAGCATTTACCACATGAATTGTCACCCCGGACTCCTTATCACCAGAAGCTATAACTGCTTCATGCACACGCATACCGTACATACCCTGACCACCATATTTAGGTAACAGGCAGGGATGAATATTGATGATCTTTCCGGGAAAAGCTGCCAGGGTTCGTTTGCCAATACGCTTCATATAGCCAGCGAGCACAACCAAATCAGTATTACATTCAAGTAATGTATCAGTAATACGTTTATCCAGCTCGTCCTCATCTGGAATGGCGAGACTACTAAGATGATGTGCCGGAATGCCTTCCTCGCGCGCACGGGAAAGCGCACCGGAATCTGCATTATTACTTATGACTACAACGGGGTTTGCCGCCAAAGCCCCGCTTTTACAGGCATCAATAATAGACTGCATATTACTGCCGCGATGCGATGCCAGAAATGCGAGGTTCATAGGAAAACTGTTATTTAATATGAAAACCCAATGTTAACAATTTTCGGCGTAGGGAATCTGCTTCTTTTGGTAATCCTATTGTCAGGGAAGAGAACTCCCGTCGAATCGGGTAATTATTTCTCAGTTCTACAAAATAACTGTTTCGATCCGGGACATTATCTTCCAACATACGTCTTATTGCGGCTGCATCGCTGCGAACATCATAGGATGCCAGCACCGCCATTGAAATAGCCTCCATATCATTTTCATATTCAGTCAGATTGATTTCACGCGTCTCATCGACAGGCATTACATCTTGTAATTCCTCATAACTGGAATCAATGTTCAAGACTTTGCACACCTGTTCAAACACCGTTTGTGTTGCCCGTAATTTTCCGTCAATGCTATAACCGGCGATATGTGCTGTAGCAATATCCGCACATATTAACAAAGCCGTATCAATAGCCGGTTCATTTTCCCAGACATCAATCGCCAGCATCGCTTCATTATTACTTTCAAGGAAAATTTTTAAGGCAGCTTCATCTATCACCTCACCACGCGAAGTATTAACAAGGATCACATCTTCTTTTAAATCCTGAAAAAAATCCGTGTCCAGCATACTTCTGGTGGGATAGGCTCCATCTGCGCTAAGCGGTACATGTAAACTAATAATGTCCGCTTGTTGAATATCTTTCAGCTCACAAAAATTACTGCTATCGGATTCCTGTTCCAGGAAGGGATCACAGATCATGCACTCGATATCAATAGCCTGAAAAAAATCACGCAACTGAGAGCCTACATTGCCACAACCTACGATCCCGATTTTTTTGCTGGCCAGATCGAAGCCTTTTTGATCTGCTAATACAGACAAGGAACTCAACACATATTCTGCAACAGAACGCGCATTGCTACCGGGTGCACTGGCAAAAGAAATTGATTTGTTTTGTAAATAATCCAGATCGATATGATCAACACCACTGGTAGGACTGACAACGATACTAAGATCTGTATTCTGTAACAGTTGCTGATTTACTTTAGTTACAGTTCTGCAAACGAGCACATCAGCATCTTTTAAACAGTCGGAAGTAATTTGCTCTGCATCAATCAGGGAAACTTCACCAATGCAGGAAAAAAAACGTTCAGCGAAAGGAATCGCGCTATCAGCAACTATCTTGAGCATAATCTGAATTCCGGGGACAGTTTACTTAATTATTGAAATCAAGCTAAAGGTTTGAATTAAGTAAACTGTCCCTGGAATTTAGGGACTATCTGGTAAATCCGCACCTTCCTTTTCCACCGGCATCAGATCCTGTTTGCTAACACCCAGCGCCAAAGTTACCGGACTGGCAATATAGATTGAAGAATAGGTACCGATCAAAACACCAACTAGTAATGCAGCCGAGAAAGAATGAATAATTTCACCACCAACAAAAAATAAAGCTCCTAATACCAGTAAAGTGGTCAAGGAAGTAATGATGGTTCGACTCAAGGTTTGATTTAAAGAAATGTTGATGACATCAAACGGCTCTTCTTTACGCATGCGTCTGAAATTTTCTCGAATACGATCAAACACAACAATAGTGTCGTTTAATGAATAACCAATCACCGCCAGAATCGCTGCCAACACAGTCAAATCGAAATTCAATTGTGTCAGTGAAAAGAATCCCATGACAATAATAACGTCATGAGCAAGCGCGGCAATAGCACCAGCAGAAAAACGCATCTGAAATCGAAGAGCAACATAAAGCATGATCATGGCAAGCGCTGCTAACATCGCCAAACCACCTTCTTCTGTTAATTCTTCTCCCACCTGCGGACCAACAAATTCCTGACGACGTAACTCCGCCTGTTCACCAACTCCTCTCAACAGGTTCATCAATTCAGTACTTATTGTCGCACTATTTTTACCTTCTTTCGGTGCAACCCTGATAAGCACATCGCTGGCAGAACCAAAATACTGAACCGTTGCTTCGTTGAATTCAGTTCCCGCCAGGGTTGAACGCACACTTTCCAGTTCTACAGATTCAGAAAAGCCCACTTCAACAAGCGTGCCTCCGGTAAAATCAATGCCAAGGTTAAGACCCCGTGTAAATAAAGATCCCAGCGCCACGGTAAGTAGTACAGCAGAAAAAACCGCTGCAATTTTGCGCTTTTCCATCAACTTGAACATTACTTGTTGTTTCTTGTCTGTCATCGTTCGACCTGTATAGCTTTCACTAAATAGAGAGTTTTTGTAGCTTCTTGCCACCGTAAATAAGATTGATTATGCCTCTTGTCACTACAATTGCCGTAAACATAGAAGAAATAATGCCAAGGGAAAGTGTGACTGCGAAACCTTTGATAGGGCCCGTTCCAAAACTAAACAAGACCAGTGCTGCAATCAGGGTAGTGATATTGGCATCAGCAATTGTTGAAAAAGCTTTTTCATAGCCCGAGTGAATACTTGCCTGGGGCGAGTTGCCATTTTTCAGTTCTTCACGAATACGCTGAAAAATAAGCACATTTGCATCCACCGCCATACCCACTGTCAACACAATACCTGCGATACCCGGCAAAGTAAGCGTTGCCTGCAATAAAGACAGCAAGGCAATAATTAAAACAAGGTTAAGTGTAAGCGCGATATTCGCAGCAATACCGAACACCTTGTAATAAAAAAGCATAAATATCAGCACCAGAGAAAAGCCGATGACAACTGAACTGAAACCCTTGTTGATATTGTCCTGTCCGAGACTGGGGCCAACTGTACGCTCTTCGATAATTTCGATTGGTGCAGCCAGGGCACCTGCACGTAATAGCAAAGCTAAATTGCGCGCTTCCTGGGTAGAATCGAGACCAGTGATCTGAAAACGTTTGCTCAGTTGATCACGAATAACTGCGGTATTAATAACTTCTTCAATAACCCGTTTCTTTTTGACAAACTCACCGTCTACTTCAACGGTTTCGGTTTTGTTTTCAATAAAAACCACACCCATTAACTTTCCAATTTCATCACGAGTACGATTTGAGAAAATTTTTGCGCCCTTACCATCAAGGGTAATACTTACGTTGGGACTACCACTTGCCCCGTCAAGTCCAGATGCAGCATCGATTATGTAATCACCTGTCAACATGACCTGTTTCTTCAGCAAGACCGGCTGTCCATCACGACCTTTATATAACTTTGCACCGGCGGGAATACGGCCATCCACAGCATCCTGAACTGAATGCTCCTCATCGGCCATCCGAAATTCCAGTGTTGCAGTAGCACCAAGAATTTCTTTAGCTCTGGCGGTATCCTGCACACCAGGTAATTGCACAACCACTCTATTCAATCCCTGTTGTTGAATCACCGGTTCAGCCACACCCAGTTCGTTCACACGTTTACGCAGGGTCGTTATGTTTTGTTGTAGCGCCAGTCTCTGGGTTTCCAGTAAGGCTGATTCAATAATCTTAACTACAATCTGATGTTCATCAGCATCACTATCAATCTCATCAATATCCAGTTCGTTGTAATCTTTTTCAATAAGCTCTATGCCATCAATCTTTTGCTGTTCATCGCGAAAACGTACCAGCACACCGCCACTACCCTGTCGTCCAATAGTTTTATAGCGAACTTTATTTTCTCTTAGTAGTGTTCTTAGATCGGATACATAGCGATCTTCAGCTTTGCGCACTGCTGCAGGCATATCCACTTCCATAAGAAAATGCACACCACCACGTAAGTCCAGACCAAGAAACATCGGCTCAGCACCCAGTGACCTTAACCAGTCTGGTGTCGCTGGTGCGAGATTCAAGGCAACTACATAACTACTACCAAGAGCCGAACTAACAACTGCCTGCGCTTTTAACTGCGTATCCTCATTGTCAAAACGAACCACCAGGGAATTAGGATTGATATCAATTGCCTTCGCCTGCAAACCCGCTTCGTCCAGAGCAGTACTGACAAGTATTTCTGTTAATTCACTAATCTCCGCAGCACGAGACGCTGAGACCTGCAGTGAAGGATCCTTTCCATAGATATTGGGTAAGGCATAGATGCCACCGATTATCACTACGAACAGAATTAAGATGTATTTCCAGGGGGAGTAACGATTCATAGGGTCCTACTTTTAAATGATATGGTTTACAAAAAAACTAAAGCGTTTTACTGGTGCCCTTGGGCAGGGTAGCTGATACCGAATGCTTCTGAACCTTAACTTCAATATCCTTGGCAATTTCCAGTAACAGGAAATTATCGCCCACCTTGTTGATTCGCCCCAGCATGCCGCCAGATGTCACTACTTCATCACCCTTGGTCAGGGATTCCACCATTTGTTTATGCTCTTTGGCCTGTTTCATTTGTGGTCGAATCAGAAAAAAGTAGAACACCACAAACAACATACCGAACATGAACAAACTGCCCATACCACCACCGGCCGGCCCGGCAGCCTGCGCGTACGCATTATTAATAAAGAAATCAGACATTTAGCTAAATCCACTCGAGGAAAGCGCGCTATTATGCCACAACAACTGCCGCGAATCAGCAGCGATAATAAAGCCACTTAAACCAGATAGTTACTGCGATTATCAGCAAGTTAGAAATTCGGCCTGTTCAAGCTATACATTATATAAGGGCTGCGACCCGTACCAGAATCCTAACTACTTTTTAATGGTGCTTAATAACGCCCTTTATATTAGTCAGTGATCTTATATTGGGATGGCATATTGGAATTCAAGCGAGATGGATAAGGCTCGAGAGATATACACCACGATGACCAACGATGAAGAATCACGGAAAGCGATTATTGATGAATTTATTAAGCAGGTTGGATTATCGAAAGCTGCTGCGAATACGTATTATCAGATGATAAAAGGACAACAATGACTATCACGACTGATCAACCTTAATCACAACTGCCATAGCCGTGTCACCGGCAGCACAACCCTGAAAAAGACCATAACCTCCTCCCAGGATAACAAGCTCCTCAATTAGTTCCATCACCGCTCTCATTCCGGTTGGCCCCTGAGGGTGCCCCCAAATTAGTGAACAACCATAGTTATTCATAGTATCCAAATTAACACCCATTTCTTTAGCAAAAACAATGTCATTAACTGCGAATGGGTTATGGGACTTAATAGCAGTCACATCACTAATTTCAATGTTGGCGTTTTCTAATGCCCGCTTTGCGGCAGGCACTGGTGCTGACGGCATTAAAGCCATTTCAACTCTGGATTGTCCAAAGGATTCGATTGTAATAGTAATATTTGGATCTGCCGATAGTTCCCTGGCCATATCTTTAGTAGTAATAATCATGCCTGCAGCACCATCGGCAGGATGTGTTTGAGCACCAAATGTTATAGTGCCTTCTTTCTTTATTGGTTTCAGTTTTGCGAGCGCCTGTTCATTCGATTCCGTAATACCTTCGTCACCATTTAGTGTTTTTACGGTTTTCCGATAACGCGTATCCGGCACTTCAAAAGGCAACATCATGTAGCGTTGTTGAAACGTACTGTCTCCAATCAATTTTATCGCCTCTTGATATTGTTGATACCGGTGTAAAACAAGATCATGCTGTTCTTCCGTTGAAATATTCCACTTTGCCGCACAATTTTCTGCTGTTTGTGTCATATCACATTTTGCATAGGGGTCACTGCTAAAATTATCCATAACCCAATCTTCAGACTGCCCGGTACCCCCGGGACCTTGTGGGTTGGGATAGTAAAGATGTGGTCCATTGGATATACGATCAGTGGTAATAGCCAAGACACAACTGGCAGCATTCATTTTAATCTCTGCGCTTGCTACCGACATAACTCTGGCGCTTGTTGCGCAG
>JABHFC010000315.1 GCA_018676275.1 Gammaproteobacteria bacterium
AATATATTTACGACTTTATCAAATTTTTCCCTGTAAAGACGTCGGTTTTCTTTAACATGTTCTTCGTCCTGCCACGCTACAACACTTGCTGCCTGCGTATAGGGTGCCATGGCACAACCATGATAAGTACGATATTTAAAAAAATCGGCTATTAATTTGGCATCACCTGCAACAAACCCGGAACGTAAACCGGGAACATTTGAACGCTTGGAAAGACTGTGAAACACCAGGCAACGCTCATAATTTGTACGACCAAGTTCAGCCGCTGCCTGCAATAATCCTAATGGAGCCTGGTTCTCGTCCAGATATATTTCTGAATAACATTCATCTGAGGCAATGATAAAGTCATACTTGTCTGCCAGTTGTAAAAGTTTTTTGATAGTTTCCAGTTCCAGAACGCGGCCTGTCGGATTATTCGGGGAACATATATAGAGCAATTGACAACGTTTCCAGATGTTCTCAGGTACAGCATCGTAATCGGCCTGAAAATTATTCTCTGCATCACAGTTTATATACCAGGGGGTCGCATCTGCGAAAAAGGCAGCGCCCTCATAGATCTGGTAAAAAGGATTGGAGAATAAAACCAGCGGGTCGTTTAACTGTTTATTTATGACACATTGAGCGAAGGCGAATAAAGCCTCCCGAGTCCCATTTACCGGGATAATATGTTTTTGTTCACTGATACTTCCTGCTGGCAATGAAAAACGCTTTATTAACCATGTGGCTATACTACCTCGTAATTCTTCGCTTCCTTTCGTAAGCGGGTATTTCGCAGAAAGGTTCAGGTTAGCCCTGAGAGCATCCAGAATGAATTCCGGTGTCTGGTGTTTTGGTTCGCCTATGGACAAATTAATTTCACTTTTATCAGCAGGCGCGCTGACGCCGGATTTGAGATCTGCCAGTTTTTCAAAAGGATAAGGGTGGAGTTTTTCTATGGCCTGATTCATTTGTAGCTGTTCGTTTACAAAGGCTGCGTAGTATAGGTGTTTAGCAGGTAAGTCGTCATGGTCTAATTGCGGGATTATGTGGAAAATTTTCCTTTGATAATGATGTTTCGAGACTGACTTATGCTATTCTTTGCGCCCTTTTTATTTTGGATGATTTTGTTTTTGAGAGAGTTTGATGGAAAGACAGTTTAATATTGCAGTTGTCGGTGCTACAGGCGCGGTGGGTGAGACCATTTTATCCATTCTGGAACAGCGGAATTTTCCGGTTGGTCAGATTTCTGCGCTTGCCAGTAGCCGTTCCGTTGGAAAAACGATTGAGTTTCGTGGTGATGTGATTGAGGTTCAGGATCTTGAAACCTTTGATTTTAACGGGGTGGATATTGGCCTGTTTTCTCCGGGAGCTTCTGTATCGGACATTTATGCACCAAAGGCCGCAGCAGCTGGTTGTGTTGTAATCGATAACACTTCACGTTTTCGTTATGAAGATGATATTCCTCTGGTAGTACCTGAAGTCAATCCTCATGCTGTCGCCCTTTATAAAAATCACGGCATCATCTCTAATCCAAATTGTTCCACTATTCAGCTGTTGGTGGCACTTAAGCCAATTCATGATGCCGTCGGGATTGCGCGTATTAATGTTTCTACCTATCAGGCCGTCTCCGGGACTGGCAAAGATGCAATTGATGAATTACAGAAACAGACTACAGATTTGTTGAATATGCGATCAGTTTCCACCAGGGTCTATCCGAAACAGATAGCCTTTAATGCATTGCCACAAATCGATGTATTTCAGGAAAATGGCTATACCAAGGAAGAAATGAAAATGGTCTGGGAGACCAGAAAAATCATGGAGGACGAGGCAATCATGGTGAATCCGACCTGTGTTCGCGTGCCGGTCTTTTATGGTCATTCCGAGGCCGTGCATATTGAAACTCGTGAGAAAATTAGCGCTGCAGCTGTTCGTGAGCTCTATGCAGAACTTCCCGCCATTGTAGTTCTGGACGAGCATGAAGACGGTGCTTACCCTACCGCTGTAACTGAAGCTGCCGGGGAAGATCCTGTGTTTGTGGGTCGTATTCGTGAAGATATCTCTCACCCTATGGGCATAAATATGTGGGTAGTCTCGGATAATGTCAGAAAAGGGGCAGCATTAAATAGTGTTCAAATAGCTGAAATTTTGGTAAAACACTACTTGTAAGCTATAGTTAAGGGGTTATTGTAAAGAACATTCGCAGGTTTGAAGGCCAATACCGGGAGATTACAGAAAAAATCGATCGTATTGCTTTTGCGCAGGGATTCATTTACATACGCGCAGTTAGACTTGTAAGGTTCGGAATTCTGATAAATAACTTATTGTTTTGTCAGAGATTTTTACTCCAAACAGAAAGAGTTTAGAAATGAGAGTGAAGCCACTGATATTGCTGGCATTTGTAGTGTTTTTGCCGATTCCGCCTCATGTGCAGGCATTGGTTCTGTCAGAAGTTGAGTTGGAAACGCACCTGAATCAGCCTTTGTCGGCACGTATCAGGTTGCAACAGATATCAGCAGAAGAATTGGCTGGCCTCGAAATCCGTATTAGTGAGATTATTGATACAGTGGCGAGTGGCAGGCGAACTGTATTGAAATATGAGGTGGTTACGGAAGGGTCAAACCACTACCTCATAATTAGTAGCAGAGATGCAATCCGGGAGCCCATATTGAGTTTTGCAGTGGAGCTGAACTGGGCCGCGGGTCATTTGATTCGCAATTATGCATTAATTATTGATCCACAGTAGAAATTCCAGGGGATACATAAAACGAATGAAACGGAAACTCTTATTGGTACTGGCGTTTATCGCACTACCGGGGTTTGCTAATGCGCTTGGCTTAGGCAAGCTGCAATTGAATTCCGCATTAAATCAACCATTCGATGCTCGCATTGAATTATTGTCTGCGAGTGCAGATGAACTAGATAGCCTTAATATCGGCCTTGCCGATAGCAAAGCTTTTCGCCGTGCCCGGATAGACCGACCCTTCATTCTTAGTAAATTAAAATTTAAACTTAAGGAAGTCGAAAACGGTAATGACTATATTCAAATCAGTAGTCGTGATGCAATCCGTGAACCATTTCTAAATTTCCTGCTGGAAGCGAGCTGGTCTTCGGGTCGTTTGTATCGAGAGTATACAGTACTGCTGGATCCACCACTTTATGATCCCGATGTAAATCGCTCGGGCAGCACCGATAGTTATTCGCCTCCTTCCTCCACTCCAGGTGATAGCTATATAATTGATGATGATGACAGTGATTCATCATCGGTATCAGTTCCCTCAGGCCTAAATTACAGCGATAAAGAATACGGTCCAACCAGTGGTTCCGACACGCTCTGGTCAATAGCAACTCAGGTACGACCGGATAATTCCGTCAGTGTGCAACAAATGATGTTGGCTTTGCTACGCGCAAACCCCGATGCTTTTGTGAATGGCAATATTAATGGCCTTAAGCGCGGTCAGATACTGAATATTCCAGAACGTGATGAAATAGATTCGTTGTCATCGCAAGACGCAATCTCTGATGTTAAGTCTCAAAACTCCAGCTGGCAGGAGACACGCGGAATGCTTGCAGAGTCCGTGACTGATCGGGCTGAAAGTATGCCTGCTTCTGATGATATTGCTGAAGATAATAGTAGTGAAGATTCGTCTGCAATGATTGAAGACGATGAGTCTGAATTGAGGCTGGTTGCAGCGTCATCCGATGGTGCAGGGCTTAGTCAGGGTGCAGGTGATAGCGCTGATGATAGTAATGCAAACCTGGCATTGGCGAATGAGCAAATTGAAGTCGTTTCTCAGGAAAATGCGGAACTGAAAGATCGCATGAGGGAAGCGGAAACAATTATTGAAGATCTAAAACGCCTTATCTCTTTAAAAGATGATGAGTTGGCTGCACTTCAGCAACAAATGGCAACAGGTGGAATGCCTGCTGAAGAAGCCGAAGAAATGGAAGTGATGGTCGAAGCGGAAGAAGAATTTATTGAAGAAGTTGACGAATAAGAAGCCGTTGATGACGTCGTAGAAGAGGAAATGTACGAAGAAGAAGCTGTTGAAGA
>JABHFC010000316.1 GCA_018676275.1 Gammaproteobacteria bacterium
GAAGTCTATGCCGCTGATAAATTATTTGCCACGCTTGATACCACCTTACGCAAAGTCTTTTTTATACCCGGTAAGCAGGCGGTTTTAAGTGATACTGTGGGCTTTATCAGGCATATTCCACATGATCTGATCGAGTCATTTAATGCCACGCTCGAGGAAATCAAGGAAGCTGATTTGCTACTGCATGTTATTGATGCAAATGATGAGCAGCGTCATGCGCGTATGCAACAGGTGAATCAGGTGATAGAGGAAATTGGTGCTGCGCATGTGCCGCAAATTGAAGTGTTTAATAAAATTGATCTGAACGAATCAATGTCGGTTCGACAGGAATCAGGTGATGACCGGGCCACGCGTATATGGCTGTCAGCCAGGCTGGGAACAGGGATAGAAGAGTTAAAACAACTTATTGCCGGGAAAGTATGGGCCGACAGTGCAGTGCATAAACTACATTTACCAGCCAGCGCAGGTAAGCTCAGGGCGAGTCTGTATCAACATGGTGCTGTTTGTGAAGAATCAGAACACGATGCCGGTGGCTGGCTAATGGAAGTCAACCTGGAACCGTCACTGTTTCGGAAGCTCTGTCATCATCACGGTTTAGAGAAGGCTTTGATCTCCTGAGTAGGGCTTCAGGATATCTGACACATATCAGCTTTGTGATACTATGCGGACGCTGACTGAGCATTGTAATTCAACAGTAATTTTGAGTATTTTTATTATTATCAAATAGATGGGAGTAGATTTAATGGCTTGGAATGAACCACCGGGTGGCAACAAGGGTAAAGATCCTTGGGGCAATCGCGGAAATGGCGAAGGACCACCTGATCTGGACGAAATAGTTCGCAAGATGCAACGCGGATTCGGCGGTCTGTTCGGCAACCGTCCTGCAGGAGTAGGTGGCAATAACTCACCAATGACATGGGTAATTATTGTATTAGTGCTTTTAGCCTGGCTCAGTTATGACATGTTTTATGCTATAGACGAACAGGAACGAGGAGTTGTGTTACGTTTCGGTGAATATGTGACGATTCTGCAACCTGGGCCAAATATTCGTATGCCCAGACCCGTCGAGAAAGTATATCGAATAAATGTTGGCCAGGTTCGAACCTTGACTCACAAGGCGACAATGTTGACCCAGGATGAAAATATTGTAGACGTGGAAGTAGCTGTGCAGTGGCAAATCAGTGATCCTGCAGCATACATATTTAACGTTAATCAACCTGCTGCGACTTTACGTCAGGTAACGGAGAGTGCCGTCAGACGTGTAATAGGTAAAAACAGACTTGATTTCGTGCTTACTGAGGGGCGTGCTCAAATCGCCCAGGATCAGAAAATAGTGATGCAGGAAATTCTTAATGAATACGCTTCAGGTATTCTGGTGGTGACAGTGGAAATGCAACCAGCCAAACCACCGGAGCAGGTTAAGGCTGCCTTTGATGATGCTATTAAGTCGCGCGAGGATGAACAGCGAATTGTTAATGAAGCGGAAGCCTATAGTAATGACATTATCCCAAAGGCAAGGGGTGCTGCGGCGCGTTTACGAGAAGAGTCAAATGCCTACAAGAGCAAAGTTATTGCCAAGGCTGAAGGTGAGGCCTCACGCTTTGTTCAATTGTTAGCAGAATACGAGAGAGCGCCGGCAATTACACGTGAGCGTTTGTATCTCGATTCTCTGGAAGCCGTCTTATCCAATACAAACAAGATCATGATTGATACAGAAGGTTCCAATAGTTTGATGTACCTGCCGATTGATCAACTTCTGAAAAATAGAAGTAACAGCACACTAAACGATATTGTCCCACGGGAATTCAATCCGGATAATCCAGGTGCGCAATCACTTCAAAACATGCGTGATCGGGCAAGCGATAGATTACGGGGGAATAGATAAATGTATCCGAAAATAGTTATTACAATACTGATAGCTGCCTTACTGGGTTCAATGTCTGTATTCAGGGTAGAGCAATGGGAACAGGCAATCGTTTTTAGATTTAAAGAAGTACATCGAACTAAAAATGAACCCGGTTTACATTTTATGGTGCCCTTTATTGATACTGCACAAAAGTTTTCAACACAATTATTGAATGTAGATCAGGATCCACAGCGATTTCTCACAGTAGAGAAAAAGGATGTAATTGTTGATTACTATGCAAAATGGAAAATATCAAACGTTGAAATTTTTTACACCGCAACCAAAGGTGGGGACTTCACTTATGCAAATACCCTGATTGGTCAACGTATCAATACTGCCTTACGTGATGAATTTGGTAAGCGAACTGTGCAGGAAGTGGTTGCCAGTGAGCGTGGAGAAACCTTTGATATAGTACAGACTGCGACTTCACAGTTGCCAGGTGAACTTGGTGTTACTGTGAAAGATGTGCAAACTAAACGAATTGATTTGCCGGAAGAGGTTAGTCACTCAGTTTATGAGCGTATGCGTGCTGAGCGCTTACGTGTCGCAAAGGATTTTCGTGCACGGGGTGAAGAAGCCGCAGAAAGAATTGAGGCCAAGGCAGACAGGGATCGTGAAGTTATACTTGCTGAGGCTTATCGCGATGCAGAGACAATTCGTGGTGAAGGTGATGCACAATCAACGGAAATTTATGCAGCTGCCTTTGGCAAGAATGAAGAATTTTACTCTATGTATCGTAGTTTGAATGCATATAAAAATGTATTTTCAAAGGGTAACGATATTTTATTGCTGAAGCCTGACTCTGAGTTTTTTAGATATTTCAATAAATCTAAAGGTAAGTAATTTGAAACAGGTTCTGTATAAACGCCGGGCTAACGCTCGGCGTTTGTATGTACAAAACACCAATATCGATCAGAGTTTATAGGAGACTGGTTTTTTAATGTGGGGCGAACTCTTAACTGCTTTGGCTTTGGTGTTTATTCTTGAGGGCATCATGCCGTTTATCAACCCGAATGGTTTGCGTAAAATGTTCGCGCTTGCATTACAACTTGATGACACTACTTTACGTTTTGTGGGGCTGAGCAGCATGATTGCCGGCCTGGTTCTGCTTTATATTGTGCATTGATGAATAAATCGATATGACAAAGAAAAATCGCTGGCTGTTACCGGAAGGAATTGAAGAAATATTGCCTCCGCATGCCGCACAGGTAGAAAGTTTATGCAGGAGTATTCTGGATTTATTTAATGTCTGGGGTTATGAGCTGGTCATGCCTCCGTTGATTGAATACCTGGATTCCCTGTTAACTGGAACAGGTGAAGATCTTGATTTACAAACCTTTAAAATAACAGATCAACTAAGTGGTCGCAGTATGGGCTTGCGTGCTGATATGACACCACAGGTTGCACGTATTGATGCACATATTCTCAAAAGTGAATTTCCTACCAGGCTTTGTTATTTAGGCACAGTAGTTCACACCAGGCCGGGTGGTCACGGCGGGACACGTGCGCCCTTACAGGTAGGTGCTGAACTGCATGGTCATGCCGGAGTGGAAAGCGACGCAGAGATACTGTGTTTGATGCTAAAAACATTGCAATTGACTGGTCTTAATAATATTCATGTTGATCTTGGTCATGTTGGAATTTACAGAGGACTCGTTAAAGATCTAAATTTGAGTGCGGAACAGGAATCAATGTTATTCGATGCCCTGCAACGCAAGGCAAAGGCAGAATTAAAGGAGATGCTTGCAGAATGGTCCTTAAGTAGTGATATCGCTGAGATGATTTTAAGTTTGAATGATTTAAACGGCGACATATCTGTGCTTGATGAAGCACGACACTGCCTGGCTGCTGCGGGTGAAGAGGTTCTTGCCTGCATAGACGAACTGGAAAAAATAGCTGTATTAGCAATACGACAAATTAAAGATGCTCCCTTGTATTTTGACCTGGCCGAATTACGTGGTTATCACTATTACACTGGTTTTACTTTTGCGGCTTACCTGCCTGGTCAGGGACAGGGTATCGCTTTTGGTGGAAGATATGATGATGTGGGAGCAGCCTTCGGCCGAGCACGACCCGCTACCGGGTTTAGCACAGACGTAAAAACCATCTTCTCACTTTCAAAACAGCCTGAAAAAACCAGTTCCGCTATTTTTGCTTCCTATTCAGAAGTACCGGGCTTAAGCGAAGCAGTACAGAGATTGCGTGAGCAGGGTGAGATCGTTATATTTGAATTACCGGGGCAGACTGGTACTGCGAAAGAAATGAATTGCGATCGACAACTGCAACTAAAAGAAGGAAAGTGGCAAGTTGTTAGTCTTTAAAAATTTTATTATTGAATAATTGATTTGTGAAATCACGGTAAGCTTATGGGAAAGAATGTAGTTGTTATCGGCAGTCAGTGGGGAGATGAAGGCAAGGGAAAAATTGTTGATCTTCTTACCGAACGTGTAAGCGCAGTTGCTCGCTTTCAGGGTGGACATAACGCTGGTCATACGGTGGTTATCGACGGTGAGAAAACAATATTACATCTGATCCCGTCTGGCATCTTGCATGATGGAGTGCAATGTCTGATCGGCAATGGCGTTGTCCTGAGTCCTTCTGCCTTGCTGGAAGAAATAAAGATGCTTGATGAGAACGGCATACCTGCGCGTGAACGTCTTGGCATCAGTGAAGCCTGTACATTGATATTGCCTTATCACGTAAGTCTGGATCAGGCGCGGGAAAAGGCCAGAGGCAATGCGCCTATTGGAACAACAGGAAGAGGTATTGGTCCTGCCTATGAAGATAAGGTCGCCAGACGTGCCTTGCGAGTAGGAGATCTAATGCACAGAAAACGCTTCGCCGCCAAACTCGGTGAAGTACTCGATTACCATAATTTTTCCCTGCAACACTATTACAAAGAAACGCCACTGGACTTTCAAAAGATCCTGGACGAAACATTGGCGATGGCGGAAGACATCATACCAATGGTGATTGACGTTTCTGAAAGGCTGTATGAAATACAAAGAGAGGGCGGCAATATAATGTTTGAAGGTGCGCAGGGTACCTTGCTTGATATAGATCACGGCACGTATCCTTATGTAACTTCATCGAATACAACATCGGGCGGAGCAGCAACGGGGACTGGTGTCGGACCAAGAAACTTCGACTACATTCTGGGTATTACCAAAGCCTATACAACGCGTGTTGGCTCGGGTCCTTTTCCTACAGAGTTATTTGATCATATGGGTGAACATCTTGCAAAACGTGGACATGAATTTGGCGCGACAACAGGTCGGCCACGTCGTTGTGGCTGGTTTGATGCAGTATCTTTAAACAGATCAATTCAAATTAACAGTCTCACGGGTTTGTGTATCACAAAGCTGGATGTTCTTGATGGACTTGATTCCATACAGATTTGTACTGGTTATATGATTAATGGTGAAGAACGTTCTACGCCGCCGGTTGGTGCTGAAGCGTTCGAAGAATGTAAACCTGTTTATGAAGAACTTCCCGGCTGGCAGGAATCAACCGTCGGTATAAAAAACCTGGGTGAATTACCTGATAATGCAAAAAAATATCTAAATCGAATTGAAGATATTACGAACACGCCAATTGATATTGTTTCGACAGGACCGGACAGGGCTGAAACAATCGTATTACGAGATCCATTTGACTAAGAGAAGGGAGTTATAGCCATGAGCGCAAATGTGAGTGAAAAATCAAGCGAGGCAATATTATTACGAGAGGATTCTGATGGTATTTGTACACTGACCTTAAACAGGCCAAAACAATACAATGCCTTATCCGGCGAGTTGCTTACTGCGCTACAGAACACTCTGGATGATATTAGTCAGAATGACGATGTTCGTGTGGTGATCATTGCCGCAAATGGCAAGGCTTTCTGCCCCGGGCATGATTTGAAAGAGATGCGTTCCAGTGAAGATAAAGCTTTTCATCAGGAACTATTCAGCAAATGCGGAAAGATGATGCTGACGATTAATCAAATGCCACAGCCTGTAATTGCCCAGGTAAATGGTATAGCCACAGCAGCAGGTTGTCAGCTGGTTGCCAATTGCGATCTGGCTGTTGCCACCGAAGATTCCCGTTTCGCTGTATCCGGTATTAATGTTGGTCTGTTCTGTTCTACTCCGGCGGTTCCTTTGAGTCGAAACTTACCACGTAAACAGGCAATGCAAATGCTGTTAACGGGTGATTTTATATCTGCTGAGACGGCTTTACATTATGGTTTGCTTAACGATGTTGTTAAAGCTGAAGAACTCCAGCAAACAAGCAGAGAGCTTGCCGAAAAAATTGTTGCGAAGTCGTCTCTGGCTATCAAATTGGGCAAAGATATGTTTTATAAACAGTTACCAATGGATCTGTCCGAAGCCTATGCTTATGCAGCAGAAAAAATGGCCTGCAATATGGATAGCGAAGATGCCCGCGAAGGTATTGATGCGTTTATTGAAAAACGTAAACCGGAATGGAAAGGTAAATAAAATTCTGAACATCTCTTAAGCGGAGAATAACTGTGAACCGGAATAACCAGTACTCCACCGATCTGGACAAGAATCCAGCCAACTTTACCGCCTTATCACCACTCACTTTCATTGAACGTGCGGCATCGGTATATCCTGAACGCCTTGCCGTTATTTATGGAGACACCCGCAGGAATTGGGCAGAGACCTATTCACGCTGTCGTCGCTTAGCTTCTGCGCTTGATAAAAGAGGTATAAATACAGGTGATACTGTTGCCGTCATGTTGCCAAACATTCCGGCAATGGTGGAAGTACATTTCGCTGTACCGATGACAGGTGCAGTTTTAAATGCACTGAATATTCGTCTGGATGCCGATGCAATTGCTTTTATGTTGCAGCATGGTGAAGCGAAAATAATTTTAACTGACAGGGAGTTCTCCGAAACTATCAGGAAAGCAGTTGCGCAACTGGATGATAAGCCGCTAATTATTGATGTTGATGATCCTGAATTCAGCGGTGGTGAATTTATCGGCGAAATGGAATATGAAAAATTCCTCGAACAGGGTGATGCCGATTATGACTGGCAATTACCTGAGGATGAATGGCAGGCGATTTCCCTCGGTTATACCTCCGGCACAACCGGGGATCCAAAAGGGGTTGTTACCCATCATCGTGGTGCCCATTTGAATGCTGTGTCGAATATTCTTTCATGGAACATGAGCGTTCATCCTGTCTATCTCTGGACTTTGCCTCTGTTTCATTGCAATGGCTGGTGTTTTCCGTGGACTGTTGCTGCCTTAAGTGGCACCAATGTCTGTTTGCGTGCGGTCAGAGCCGATGACATTTTCGAATTAATGAAAAAGGAAAAAGTCACACATTTATGTGGGGCGCCTATTGTTTTGAATATGATGGCTAACGCTAATGAGGGTATGAAAGCAGGGATTGATCATCAGGTGAATATCATGACGGCAGCCTCTGCACCACCGCCAGCAGTTCTGGAAGCCATGCAAAAAATGAATTTTAAAGTGACACATTGTTATGGTCTGACAGAAACCTACGGTCCTGCAGTAGTCTGTGCCTGGCACGAGGAATGGGATGAACTGCCTATTACCGAACAGGCAGAACTTAAATCACGGCAGGGAGTACGTTACCCGATGCTGGAGAAACTGGTAGTTGCTGATCCCGAAACACTGGTGCCGGTTCCACGCGATGGTGAAACCATTGGTGAAATCATGTTTAAAGGTAATGTTGTGATGAAAGGTTATCTGAAGAATCCTGACTCAACAAAGAAGGCGTTTGAAGGGGGTTGGTTTCATAGCGGTGATCTGGCAGTTTGTCACAAAGATGGTTACGTTGAGATCCGGGATCGTTCCAAGGACATCATAATTTCAGGTGGTGAAAATATTTCCAGTATTGAAATAGAAAAAACGCTGTATCGTCATCCGGCAGTAATGGAAGCTGCAGTGGTTGCGCAACCCGATGAAAAATGGGGTGAGACTCCATGTGCATTTATTTCACTCAGAGATAATGCTAACGATATAAGTGAACAGGACATAATTACCTTTTGCCGTGAGAATATGGCGCATTTTAAGGCGCCCAAAACTGTTATTTTTGGTCCTTTACCGAAAACATCAACAGGAAAAATTCAGAAATATGTACTACGCCAACAGGCAGAGGATAAACAACAGTGACTGATATCAACACGCTGAGACGCATCCTGCTCGAATATAAACGTGTCGCTGTAGTGGGTCTGTCTGCTGACTGGTCACGCCCCAGTTATTTTGCGGCTAAATATTTACTCGATCATGGCTTCGATATTATTCCTGTTAATCCGAAATATGAGGAAATACTGGGGCAAAAATGCTACCCGGATCTTAAATCGATTCCGGAACCGGTCGATATAGTTGATCTGTTCCAGAAAGCAGAACGTGTCCCGGCATTCGTCGATGAGGCTATTTCAATTAAGGCTAAACTCGTCTGGATGCAATTGGGCATAATAAATGAAGAAGCAGCGCAAAAAGCCCGTGATGCAGGTCTTGAAGTGGTGATGGACAAGTGTATGAAAATTGAATATGCACGATTATTTGGAGGCCTGAATACCATAGGTGTAAACACCGGGATTATTTCGGCAAAACGTCCTTTATTTGTAAACCGCTAGTAATTTAAAATGATTTGCCACAGAGGACACAGAGTTAACAGATTTATATTTTGTTATTTCTCTGTGGACTCTGTGGCTAAATAATATTTTTTTCGTAATAAATAATTCTTAATTGCCCAACAATATCGAGAAATCGAATATGGCTGATAGAAAATTTGGAATAGAAACATTGTGTTTGCATGCGGGTCAGATTCCTGACGCTGCGACGGGTTCACGTGCAGTGCCTATACATCAAACTACTTCCTATGTATTTGATGATGCCGATCATGCTGCCAGCTTATTTAACCTTCAGACCTTTGGTAATACCTATACACGTCTAACCAACCCGACAACTGCTGTTTTTGAAGAGCGTATGGCGGCGCTGGAAAACGGACGGGCTGCACTTGCGGTTAGTACCGGTATGGCGGCGCAGATGGTGGCATTACTTACTTTAATGGAAGAAGGGGATGAACTTGTTTCCGCCAGCACCCTTTACGGTGGTACCTATTCACAGTTTGACGTTACCTTTCGTCGATTCGGAATCAACACAAAATTTGTGGACTCCGATGATCCGGAAAATTTTCGCAAAGCAATTACAAAAAATACCAAGGCGCTATATGCCGAAACTATCGGCAACCCCCTGAATAATGTACTGGATATCGAAGCTGTTGCTGCGATTGCCAGGGATGCTGGTATCCCCTTGGTTATGGATAGCACCTTCGCCACTCCATACCTTTGTCGGCCAATAGATCATGGAGCAGACATAGTCGTGCATTCGGCTACCAAGTTTATTGGCGGTCATGGCACAACCATGGGCGGTGTCGTTATTGAATCCGGTAAGTTTGACTGGGCCAATGGAAATTTTCCCGGCATGGTAGAACCTTCAAAGGGATATCATGGAATTAAGTTCTACGAAACCTTCGGTGATTTTGGCTTTACCATGAAAGCTCGCTGCGAAACCCTGCGAACACTTGGACCAGCTATGAGTCCCTTTAATGCTTTTATGTTGTTGCAAGGACTGGAGACATTGCCGGTACGCATGGATAGACATTGTGAGAATGCAGTGGGTGTAGCAAAATTTTTACAGGAACATGCTGCCGTTTCCTGGGTGAATTATGCCGGACTCAAAGACAATGCCTATTCTGCCCAGGTTGAAAAATATTTGCCCATGGGTGCAGGTTCAATTCTAAGCTTTGGTGTTAAAGGTGGCATCGATGCAGGTGCGGCTTTTATTGAAAGTGCTGAATTCCTGAGCCATCTGGCGAATGTTGGAGATGCGAAGACATTAATTATCCATCCAGCTTCAACTACGCACAGACAATTAACGGAAGAACAGCAAATTGCGGCGGGAGTCACACCGGATATGGTACGAATTTCAGTGGGTTTGGAAACACTTGATGATATTCTCTGGGATCTGGATCAGGCACTGAATAAGTCACAAAACAACCAATAGTAAAAAATTGAAACTTTTATTAAAGATAGACACTCAACTGTTACAGTTATATTTAAGAAAAAACAAAGAGGAAGAGGCAAAATGATGAAGAAACTAATTATTTTATGTATCGCCAGTATGTTGACGTCAACAGTCGCTGTTGCTGACATGAGCAGTGATAAATTGATGGCAGCTGCGACGGGCAGTCACCGTTCACAGGCAAATATCGATAGAAATGCGTTTCGCCACCCGGTTGAAACATTAAGCTGGTTTGGAATTAAGGATGATATGACAGTGGTTGAAATTTCCCCCGGAGGAAGTGGCTGGTATACCGAAGTGTTGGCACCATATCTCAGGGAAAATGGTAAATTTTATGCTGCCAGTTTTGACAAGGATTCGAAGATAGAATATTACCGCAAGAACGCCCAGAAATTTCTGGATAAACTGGCTGCGAACCCTGAAGTTTATGACAAAGTTGTTGTGACTGAATTTGAAATTGGATCAAAGCCTGAGTTACAACCACAGGGTCAGGCCGACATGGTTGTGACCTTTCGTAACACGCATAACTGGTTAAACGGTGATATAGCCAAACCAACTTATGATGCCATGTACAAGGTATTAAAGTCGGGCGGTATTCTTGGTGTTGTGCAACATCGTGGACTGCCACATATGATAGGCAAGGATTGGTCAAAGAAAGGTTATGTACCGGAGTCAGAAGTAATTCGCATGGCAGAAGAGGCTGGTTTTAAACTGGCAGGGAAATCTGAAATCAATGCAAACCCGAAAGATACAAAAGATTATGCAGACGGGGTCTGGACGCTTCCTCCTGTTTACAGACTTAAAGATCAGGATCGCGACAAATATACTGCAATCGGTGAGAGTGATCGTATGACTTTAAAGTTTATTAAGCCCTGATAAAAAACAGAGAGCACTCTTTCGAGTGCTCTCTGTTCCAAAATAGTAAAACTTAAACTATTTCAGTAGTTCAAATAGACTCTCATGTAGATTTCTGTGCCTTAATCCATTCCTCAACGCGACGCTGAAGAATAACCAGCGGTAAAGCACCACCACCTAAAACTGTGTCATGGAAGCCGCGGATATCGAAACTATCTCCAAGTTCGGCTTTAGCTTTTGCTCGCAATTCAAGAATTTTCAGCATACCGATTTTGTAAGAGGTGGCCTGGCCCGGTAGCACCAGATAGCGACGTATTTCAGACCGAATCTGCGTTTCAGGTGCTGCAGCATTGGCCATAAAGAATTTTACAGCGTCTTCCTGTGACCAGCCCTTTGCATGTAAACCCGTATCAACGACAAGCCGAATAGCACGCCATATTTCCGAGCCTAATCGCCCAAAGTCTGAATAGGGATCTTCATAAGTGCCGGGCATTTCTTTTGCCAGTAATTCTGAATAAAGTCCCCAGCCTTCTGAATAAGCACCAAAACCTGCCTGGGTACGGAAAGTCGGTACGCCTTCGAGCTCCTGGGCGATGGATATTTGCATATGATGACCCGGTAGGCCTTCATGATAAGCAATCACTTCAAGTTCTCGCTTTGGCAGGGCTTTCATATCTGAAAGATGCGCATAGTAAATTCCGTTACGTGAACCATCCGGTGTACCGGGAAAATAGTGTTGGGCTGCACCAGGTTGTTCGCGAAAGGCTTCAACACGCTTAACTTCAAGATCGGCTTTCGGAAGCAGGCCAAAGTAGTTGGGTAGCTCGGCTTTAATTTTGTCGATGGCCGAAGTCGCATCGGTAATATAGCCAAGGCGGCCTTCATCTGTGTCTGGAAAGTAAAAGCGTTCATCGTCCTTTGATTCCCGTAAGTGAACAAAAAACGCAGGTAAATCACCCTCAAATTTGACTGCCATTCTTATACTGTCCATTTCTCCTCGCAGTCGCTTGACTTCTGCAAGACCGATTTCATGAACTTCGTCAGCAGTGAGGCCGGTAGTCGTCCAGTTGGCGAGACGTTCATTATAAAAAGCTCCACCATTTGGCAGCGAGCCAACACCTTGCGCAAGTTCCGCAGCATTGCTCATGTCCTCTTTTTGCCAGGCAATCAGGTTTTCATAAGCAGGTTTCCACTTAGATACAAGCGCTTCCTGTGTGCTCTGTTTCAGGGTCTTCGCCTGGACCTCGTCAATCGTGTTGTTACTGACAAGAGCATCAATTTTCTTGTTTGCATCGGCCCAAATACTGTTGTCTTTGCCACTGTCATCAAATGGCACACCGGAAATAAGATTGCTTGCCTCATCGATTACGAAGCCAAATGCAAAATGCGGAGGTCTTACGCCATGGGCTGCATTTTCCTTTGAACGAGCAATCAATTGTTCAATAGCTCTGCCCGATTGTCTGATACGGGAGATATAGGCTTCCATATCACTGAGAGAATCAACGGGGTGAAAGGAAATAAGCACCTGCGGTAAAAAAGCGTGAGAACCGTGCATTTGATGAAAAATATATTCATTTTTCCTGAATACATCGGCAGCTTCCGCTTCTTTTAACTGGTATTCCCAAATATCGTAAGAAGTTTGTGCTTCAGATGATAGTAATGCCCGGTCAAATTTACTTTTCATTTCGACAACACTTTCGCGTTGCCATGCCAGCTGTTTGTCTATGGCCTCGTTGGATAAGTCATCAATTTCACCATATGCAGTTTTACGACCCAGAACCGATTGAAAGATAGGACTGAAAGCCAGCTGTTCCTCAAACTTTGCATCGAACCACTCATTAATTTTCGCGGTTTCATCTTTTTGTTTGTCTTCAACGACAGCAGAAGATTTAAC
>JABHFC010000317.1 GCA_018676275.1 Gammaproteobacteria bacterium
CCGATTGTTTTTAGCCAATCTACAACGGCTACGGTTATTGGCGCTGCTTTCTTTCTCATGGTGGCAATCGCGGCAATCACTTCGGCCATTGCTATTGTGCAACCTCCGGTGATCTGGTTGGAGAGGCAATTTGGAATGGGAAGAACAGCGGCGTCCATGCTCGCCATATTTGTTATCTGGTTACTGGGTCTGGGCACGGTTTGTTCGTTTGACTCCTGTTCTACTTACTATCCGTTGGACTTCATCCCCTTTTTTGCTGATATGACGATATTCGCTGTATCGGAAATGATAGCCATCAATATTTTTCTTCCGCTTGGCGCTTTTCTATTATCAATATTTGTCGGATGGCGAATGCCACTTTCCATTATTGAAGAAGAGCTGGATGAACAGAACATTTATTTGTTGAAGTTCTGGTACTTTTGTATGCGCTATATTATTCCACCGGCGATCCTGATGATTATGATCTTTGGCTTAAAGTGAACTGAATCAGTTTGGATTATAGCAGGCATAATATAGCTTATATTATTCGATGAGTAACAATTTAAGGAGTACAAAATGAAACTAAGCAGTCTGTTAATCTTAGCGGTATTGGGGCTTGCATTCTCTACAGGCGGATACACACAAGAAGACATGAAGGAAATGTTCTCCTGCAATTTCCACGAGGGCAAGGATATGGACGACCTGATGTCTGTCAGAGACTTCTATGTGAAGCAATCGAAGAAAGCCGGTTTGGAAATCCCCTTTGCCTTCGTCTGGACACCGATCAAGGGTGACTTTGACTACGACTTCATCTGGTTCAACTACCACGCTGATTTGACAGCGTTTGCCCAGTTCACAGACGCTTTCGATGCAGTGCCAGCTTTGGCGGCAGTTAAGACTCGTTTCGATTCGGTTGCTGACTGTAGCTCGGATATCGTCAGGCGCTGGAAGTTCTATGATGGTGGCGAAGCGCCCGTTGTTACACCACCGGCGTTCATCGCGTCTTCGGCATGTATTCTCAATCCCGGCGTGAGAATGCAGGATCTAGGTGATCTGTGGGGACATATAAGTCGCACACTGGAAGGGTTTGGGAGACACAAAGCATTTCATCACTACGTAGTCAGTCCATTTACCTCTGGCCCAGGTAGCCCCGACCTGTTCATTTATGGAGTGCACGATAGTGTTACTGCATGGGCCGAACGGGACGAAGCCCTTCGTAATTCCGAAACTGGGCAGGGACTTGAGCGGCTTGTGAACGCTGTGATGAGCTGCAGAACCAGTCTATGGAACGCTCACTGGGTCGTTAAAAGTCCGTTCGAGGATCGTTGAGAAGCTGTTTATTAGCAGCAATAGCGGTGGTCGAATAAATTCTATCCTGATTATTATAATTTTTGAGTTAAGGTAAATCGTTGGCATATAATTGCTATGTTAAGGCATGGTCTGTTTTCAAGCCCATAACTCGGAGACTGCCCGATAAGCTTCATTGACTGCAGTGTCCAGTGAGGTCGTTGCTCCTGCGTCTGCATTCGCAATAGTTATTCGGCCAAAGGATTTACGGGCGATAATTCTGCGGTTCTCTTCTTCTGTCTTGTCATCGAAGATACCATTAAGTATATAACTCGCACCGTGCGCCCACCGATTGATGGTTATATCCAGAATATCTCGTTCGCTCCTGAAACCATACTTCCCCAGCATATTATCGAGTTGCATTCTTACCTCTCGTTCCATGTTTTCAAGAGACATCTGCAAAAGCTTGTGACGTCCAAGACGATATTGTTCGCGGGCTGTTAGCAAGGTGTTTTTCGTATAAGGCACATGCTCCATATGAATGACTATTGGTTGTTGTGGGTCAGCACTAAACTGATAGCTACCCATACTCACCGGATAATCGAGACTTACCTCGTGAAAAAAATTACCGGGACAGTAAATTGAACTTACGCCGGCTTTGACAAAAGAATCCCATTTTCGTAACAGTACATGTGTATAGACTACAGGGACTCTGACACCTTCTCGCATCGCGTCTTTTTGAGATTTAGGCAATGCCGGACAGATATGGGGAATGACAACATGAGGACAGGCCAAAACTACACGATCAGCAGTCACTCCTATATTAATTTCATTTTTATCAGCATAAGTCACCTTTACATGATCCTTTTGCGAGGCAACATTAACGACTGTCGAATTCAGGCGAATACGCAGGAACTGATCTGGACGGTCCAGTTTGGCATAATTAAATTTTGCCGTGAGGACATCCTCTACCTTGTCACTATTTGCAAGATCAGGAATAAAGTGGTTCGCGATCAGCCGTGGAATCGATCCATTACCGTCCGGGAAATGGTAAATGTAAGGCTCCGAGTGCCCAATTTGCGTTTCGATTTTTAGACCATCGAAACCGGGGAGGCCCATAGACATTGCCATTCGTGCGGGGAATACCGATGCTCCCAGACCCCTCAGTAAGGTTTTATGCTCATAATAATCAATAACCTCTTCTGAAACTTGCACATGATTTCGTAAGTAATCAGCGTAGCTGATATGACCTAGAATCTTCTTCTTTTCTGAGAGTGATTTGCCCTCAAAGTAATCCTTCTTTGTAGAAAGAAGTTTACATAGATCTTTTTTACCTTGTCTCGATAATGGTGTTTGCTTAGCAAATTTTTCAGCATCAAATTCGTATGCTTCAATCATATATTGATCATCTGCGTCGAAAGGCGCACCTCGGACAAGCTTTTCTTCAGCGAAGTTTTCACTGTTAAAGAAGACACCTCTTTGCAGTTTCAGGTCCGCATAGAAATTCTTGTCATATGCTTGATGAAATTGTTGGAAATCAATTTTCAAAGTAGAAAGTAGTTCATCTACTACAGGACCCATGGAGGAGCTATTTAGAGACTGTGAACCAGCGTAGCAAATGTAAGAGCGGCCATCATGGGTAAACTCGTTACGCCGGGCATTGCCACCAAAATCGTCGTGGTTATCGAGAATCAGGATACGGGCTTTCCCTTCTGCTCTTTGCTGATGAAAATAGGCGGCAGCAAAACCACTGATACCTGCTCCAACAACCACAAGATCATAGTGCTCTGAAATATTTTTGATTCCAGTGACTGCAGCATTGCCATCGCGCAAGCGATGCATGTGTTGGAAAGATCCATCATGATTACCTCTCATTCCCGTCAAAGCAGGTGGGTAATCTTCAAGATGCTCAATTTTTTCTGAGAGTGGCGTCGCATTAATACGTGGGATTATCGAAGGGGCAAATGCAATTCCGGTCAATCTTTTTAATAATTGGCGGCGGTTCATTATTCGGCGCATATTTATTTTTCCTGTTTAAATAGCAATCTATTAAGCCTGTTTTTTTACTTGTTCCAGATTTAAATCAGTTACCAACATATGTGCGGATGCATGGCTAATACATAAGGGTAACCTGGCCTGTTCTGCTGCCAGTTGACTGGTCACACCGCAGGCCCAGAAAACCGGTAATTCGTCCTTCATGACCCTTGTTTGAGTTAGGCTTTGTACAGGACTATTAATATCTACAATGCCGATCAAATGCGGATGACCAATATGGATGGGTGCGCCATGGACATCTGGGTATTGTGTAGTAAGTTGAATAGCTTTGATTGCATCCGCAGGCGTTAAGGGGCGCATAGAGACCACGATCTTTCCGGCAAATGGTCCGACGGCTTCAGTATCAATATTTGTATAGTATATAGCGGCACTGTCACCCCGTTCGAGATAGGCCTGTCCGACACCTTCCTGAACAAGCAGTTCTTCAAAGGAAAATGAACAACCGAAAGCAAAGGTGACAAAATCATCATCCCACAAATCCTTGATATCGTGTTTCGTCTGCGTTAATTGTCCGTGTTCAAAAACCGAATAGGCGCTGAGGTCGGTTCGAATATCAATATCATCTGCCAGTGTCGGCAAAGCCGGGTCACCAACCTGAGATTGGGCCAGCACCGGACAGGCGCGGCGGTTTAGCTCGCAATAACGTGCAAAATCGTCTGCGTACTGATGAGGAAGAATTAGAATGTTGCATTGTATAAAGCCGGGTGCCAGACCGTTTGTGGGTCCGGCAATCCGTCCTTCACGAATGGCCTGTCTAACAGCGCGGGGATTATCCAGCGGAACAGATTGATTCATATCGGTATTAATCCGGTGTAGAGGCAACTACCAATTGTTCAGATTATCGTTATAATGTATTATGTATACAAAATACACAAATTTTCTTAATTTACGAAAGTCATTATTCATTTTTTTCTATGTCCAGTGAAGGAATAAGAATTGGTATTGATATCGGCGGCACATTTACAGATTTTGCCCTGGATAAAGATGACCACTTTCATACCACCAAGGTATTAACTACACATCAGGCTCCGGAGCAGGCCATTATGAACGGTTTGCAGACCATAATGTCGCAAACGGCGAGTAAACCTGAAGATGTGGAACTGATTATTCATGGCACCACTCTTGCCACAAATGCCATTATTGAACAAAAAGGTGCCCGCGTCGCCATGCTAACGACGATGGGTTTTCGTGATGTGCTGGAGTTGGGTACAGAGAGTCGTTTTGATCAATATGATTTGAATCTTGTAAAACCCAAACCGCTGGTAGAGAGAGCTGCACGATTTACCATTTCTGAACGACTTGCCGCCGATGGCAGTGTATTGCTTCCAATTGACCTGGCGGCTATCAAGGAAATTGCGGGAGAACTGGATAAAAATAAAATAGAAAGTGTTGCTATATGCTTTTTACACAGTTTTACTAATCCGCAGCATGAGCAAAAAGCGGCAGATGAACTGCGCAAGTACTTACCGAATATTTACATAAGTTTGTCTTCACAGGTCGCGCCGGAAATCAGGGAATATGAACGTTTTTCGACAACGGTTGCTAATGCCTATGTACAACCGCTTATGGACTCTTATCTTTGCCGGCTGGAACAACAACTGCAGCAGGCTGGATACAACTGTCCTGTTTACATGTTTCTATCCAATGGTGGACTTGCGGAAGTCAACGTGGCGCGGCAGTTCCCTATTCGCCTGGTAGAGTCTGGTCCTGCTGGAGGCGCGGTATTTGCCAGTCATGTTGCCCGTAGTCATAAGGAAAACCGGATTCTTTCATTTGACATGGGCGGTACGACGGCAAAGATTTGTTTAATCGATAACGCTGAGCCGCAAAAAGCGAATATGTTTGAAATGGCCAGGGTGCACCGCTTTAAGCAGGGTAGTGGTTTACCTGCCAGGATACCGGTCATTGAAATGGTTGAAATCGGTGCAGGTGGCGGTTCAATTGCAAGGGTGGATAATCTCGGTCGTATTACCGTTGGTCCGGACAGCGCCGGTTCTGAACCCGGGCCAGCCTGCTACGATCGCGGTGGTGATAATGTCAC
>JABHFC010000318.1 GCA_018676275.1 Gammaproteobacteria bacterium
AATGGTCGGAGAGGCCGATCTATAAGACGACAGGTCAATGTTTCTTTTTCTGAAGGTCTGCCTTCTCGCTTGAAAAATCCGCCTGGTATTTTACCCGCAGCATAATTACGTTCCTGGTAATCGACTGTCAGCGGGAAAAAATCTCTTCCTGGATCGGCATCTTTTCTGGCCACGCAAGTTACCAGTACTACCGTATCTCCCATGCTACAAAGCACGGCACCGGTTGCCTGTCTTGCAACTCTGCCTGTTTCCAGTACAACTGTATTATCCCCAAACTGAAATTCTTTTCTGACCACGTTCATTTTTTATTGTCCCGACGTCGAGTAATATGAAATTAAAATAAAATTACACTGACAGTTTGAGTTTCTGATTTGCTCTAACTGCTAATGCGTTTTGCTGAATTGTAGATGAGCGAATTGACTGGAGTGATTGCGTTACTTACGCAAGCCAAGTTTGGCGATCAATTCACGATATCGATTTGCATCGTTGTTCTTTAAATAATCCAGTAACTTACGACGCTGGTTGACCATACGAAGCAAACCCTGTCTGGAATGATTATCTTTCTTGTGAACTTTAAAATGTTCGGACAGCTCTGTTATATTCGCTGTTAATAAAGCGACCTGTACCTCCGCTGAACCTGTATCCGAGGCTCCTCGTTGATATTCGCTAATAATGCCTGAAGTTTGTTGCTGATTTAATGCCATAATTTAGATAGCTCCTGAAATATCCTGTCGCAAAATCGCGCGTATTGTACCGAGGCACCTGCATGCGAACAAGGAAAAGTGACTGATTTATACAAGTTTTTTGGTTGTTTCCGACCTTTATTGTGTTTTAACCATTCTTCGTGGCTTAATTCTGCCGTCTTCCAGCACTTCTCCCAGGCCTAAAAAACGATTATCACTGTTATAAATGCGAACCAGGCCTTCCGTTGGAGCTTGAGCAACTGTCACCGCTTGTCCCTGTAAAACGTAGAAAGCGACACTTTCCATCAACCTCACTTCTGGTAATGCCATTAATGCTGTATCGACACTGAGAAGTTTACTATCCAGATTTTTCTGGCCTTCAAGAGCCAATGCTTCAAGCGTCGGGTAATCGATCATACCGTTCTCTGAAAATGGCCCTACACCCAGACGCCTCAAACTACTGATATGTGCTCCACATCCAAGACGTTTGCCAATATCTTCGGCGAGGGTACGGATATATGTGCCTTTCGAGCATCTAACATCAATTTCGAAGCCGTTTTTCTCCTGACTGAGTAGCTTTAGATGATAAATTTTTACAGGTCGGGCAGGCCTTTCCACTTCAATACCCTGATATGCCAGTTTATAAAGCCGCTGACCTTTATGTTTAAGGGCGGAATACATTGGTGGAATTTGTTGAATATCGCCTCGAAATTCTTTCAATACCCCATCGATTTGTGCTTCATTCAAATCTGGTATCGGCATTTCCTTCACAACTTCACCCGCGGCATCGCCGGTTGTGGTTTCAATACCCAGGCTGCAGCTCGCCTGATAATGCTTATCTGCATCGAGTAAATAACCCGAGAATTTTGTCGCATCACCAAAACACAGGGGTAATAATCCTGTTGCAGTTTTATCCAGACTACCTGTGTGCCCTACTTTGCGCGCATCATACAGTCTCTTGACTCGCTGCATAATGTCATTGGAGGTCATGCCAGATGGCTTATCGAGCAACAAAATCCCATGGATATCCCTGCCTTTGAATTGACGACGTCTACTCATGTTGACGATTTTTATGTCCGCAAATGGAAGTTCTATAACTCGTTTGCGTCATCATCAGATTTCACCTGCACTGAATCAATAAGTGCAGACAATCGAGTTCCGTGTTCAATACTGCTATCGAAAACAAAATTTAGTTTTGGGGTCGTACGTAAAGTTGATTTTTGTGCCAATTCATGCCGAAAGTGCCCTGCGCGTTCATTCAGGGCAACAAGCAGGGCTTTTCTATCGACATCATCATTTAAACTCGTGACATAGACTTTGGCGTTCAACAAGTCAGGGCTGACATTCACCAATGATACTGTAATCAAACCAAATCGTTTTGCATCCATTTCCCGCTGAATAAGTGTTGCCAGATCTCGTTGGATGAGATCAGATACACGCCGGTTACGGCCAAATTCTTTAGGCATTTTATTGCAAATTTATTGAGTGAAAAAACTGGTAACTATTACTGAGAATCAAACTGTATTCAGCTTAAATGCTACGAGCTACTTCAACACGTTCGAAAACTTCTATCTGATCGCCAGCCTGAACATCATTATAATTTTTCACACCAATACCACATTCAGTTCCGGATTTAACTTCATTAACTTCGTCTTTAAAGCGCCGCAAAGACTCCAATTCACCCTCGTAAATCACAATATTGTCACGTAATACACGGATAGGATTACTACGTTTAACGGCTCCGCTTGTAACAATACAACCGGCGATATCACCGAATTTGGGAGAACGAAATATATCACGAACTTCAGCGATGCCAACTATTTGCTCACGAATTTCCGGAGCTAACATGCCGCTGACAGCAGCTTTAATATCATCGATCACATCATAAATAACACTGTAATATCGAAGATCAATACCTTCCTCATCAACCAATTTGCGGGCAGAACTATCTGCACGAACATTGAAACCGATGACAGATCCTTTTGATGCCATTGCCAGATTTATATCTGACTCGGTAATCCCGCCAACTCCATTGCTAATAATGTTAACCGTCACCTCTTCGTTACTTAGTTTTAAAAGTGCGTCGGCCAGAGCTTCAGAAGAACCTTGTACATCAGCTTTAATTAACAAATTAATTGCGGCTCCTTCTTCAGTACCCATTGAAGACAACATACTTTCCATTTTTGAAGCGCGCTGTTTAGCCAGCTTAACTTCGCGATACTTACCCTGGCGAAACAAGGCTATTTCTCGCGCTTTTTTCTCGTCCGGCACCACAATCATTTCATCACCAGCATTAGGCGTGCCTGACAAGCCCAGGACTTCCACAGGAGTTGATGGCCCTGCATTCTCTACTTCCTTGCCACTATCACTCACCATCGCTCTTACACGACCAAACTCATGCCCACTGAGAATGATGTCGCCTTTATTCAGCTCGCCACTTTGTACCAGAATAGTTGCTACTGGTCCTCTGCCTTTATCAAGACGTGATTCGACTACGACACCTGCAGCGGGACCTTTATCTGCAGCTCTTAATTCAAGAACTTCAGCCTGCAAATTGATACTTTCCAGCAAAGCATCAATTCCTTCTCCTGTTATTGCAGAAACATTGACAAACATGGTGTCGCCGCCCCAATCTTCAGGGATAACTTCATGTTTTGATAATTCCTGCTTAACCCGATCGGGATCTGCTCCTGCTTTATCTATTTTGTTAACTGCAACAATTATGGGCACCGAGCCTGCTTTCGCGTGGATAATTGCTTCTTCTGTTTGTGGCATAACACCATCGTCTGCAGCGATAACAACTACCACAATATCGGTAGCCTTGGCGCCACGTGCACGCATTGCGGTAAAAGCCTCGTGACCCGGTGTATCCAGAAAACAGATTCTTCCTTTGGGCGTTTCAACTGAATAGGCACCAATGTGCTGCGTAATCCCACCAGCTTCCCCTGCCGCCACCTTGGTAGTACGGATATAATCCAGCAATGATGTTTTACCATGGTCAACATGGCCCATAACTGT
>JABHFC010000036.1 GCA_018676275.1 Gammaproteobacteria bacterium
CTTCGAGCGTTTCCAGTTCGACGCGACCAAATGTCTATTTTATTTTACCTGACATGATGTTTGGGTCGGAAATGTTCGAAAAATACCATATCGAAAAAAGTATACTTGATGGGCTGAAGGCAAGAGGATTTAATATTCTTGATAAAGCTTATTCCAATGCTCCAGTTACAGAGTTCTCTGTTCCTCATATTTTTACAATGGAACATTTTCTAAAGGATGGAGAAACAGTATCCACAACGCAATTGCATAAAATTCGAAATAGTTCTCGAGAAACCAATCGTGTCGTTAAAGAATTTAATTTACGCGGGTATACCAGCTACGCTGTTACCGACGGTTATATTGATATGTGTGCAAGAGGTGATTACATATGCATTCGTAACGATGGCAATAATAAGTATCAGCAGCAAGACATACGTTTTATTGAACGAACTCCATTTTTCAAGATACTGAATGTGCTTGATATGAAGTTCAATCTATTCAGTAGCCCAATGAATTTATGGCCTTATCCAAATCGAATTGAAGTTCCTGAACTGTTACCAAGAATTCTTGAACCTAAAACACAACCCTATTTTATGTACATCCATCTTGCCATACCTCATTTCCCGCTAAGGTTCGATAGAGATTGTAATTATAAGCGATTTGATAAAACAGAAGTTGCTTATGCAGAACAGTATTATTGCTCTGTTAAATATCTCGAATTACTTATCGATAAAATTATAGCAATGGATAAAGATGCGTTAATCGTAATGCATGCTGACCATGGTGTAATGATACGAAATCAGCACCTCAAACAAGTTGAAGAGTTAAGCGAGGAAGAAATAATCGAGTCTCTCAGCATTTTTAGTGCATTTAAAGTACCTGATAAATGCAATGATTTTGTGGAGAATGATTTAACACCGGTAAACACTTTTCGCCTGGTATTTGCCTGTCTTGATGACACATTGCCACAGTATGTAGAAAATAAAAGCTTTCTTGTTTATTACCCAAAGTGGCCTTCGGGTGGGAAAGTCAGAGTGTGGATTCATTAAACCCAGACAATTCAATTTATGACAATTCCTGGTAAAAATGTTGCAGGTTCTTTTCGAGATCCCAAAGGTCATATTTATGAACTGGATAATACAATTTATCGCACGATATCTGAATACGGCATTAATGATTATGAACAATCCCGTGGCTCAGGTATTTTGGATAAACTTGTCGAACTACAGCTGCTTATTCCCTACGAGGAAGTTTCGGAAATTAATTTGGGGAACCTGCCATATACACCAGTAAAAATTCTCCAACACCCAAAACTCGACTTCATTTCCTATCCCTATGAATGGTCGTTTCCGGCATTAAAGGCCGCTGCCCTGTTACATCTGGATATCCAGTTACGCTCCATAAAACACAACATTGTTTTATCTGATGCAACTGCATATAACATTCAATTTCAGGGGGCTAAACCTATATTCATAGACCATTTGTCATTTAGACCCTATGTGGAAGGCGAGTTCTGGCTGGCTCACAGGCAATTTTGTGAACAATTCCTCACGCCTCTGTTACTTCGTTCCTACCTGGGTGTCGCTTACAATAACTGGTACAGAGGATCGCTCGAAGGCATTAGCCTGACTGATACTGCCAAACTGCTTCCTCTTCGTGCCTGTTTCTCTTACCAAACATTAGCGAACATAATTCTACCCGCCAGACTGGAAAACAGTAATAGCAAAAAAAGTAACCAGGACGTATCTGAAAAAATAAAAAATAAAAAATTACCCAGACAGGCTTATATTGGCCTGCTGGACGGTCTTAAAAGCATGATTTTAAAACTGGAGCCCAAGGCTGGTAAAACTGTCTGGGAGGACTATCAGAAAAACAATACATACGATGATGATGAAGCCTTACATAAAAAAGCATTCATATCTGAATTTGTACAGACAACAAAAGCAGACAAGCTATGGGATATTGGATGTAATGCTGGCGAGTACTCAGAAGTAGCAATTGCTGCCGGTACCAGGCTGGTGGTAGGGTTTGAATATGATCAGGGCGCACTTGAGTTATCTTATCAAAGAGCAATAAATAATAATCTCAATTTCCTGCCCTTATACCTTGACCTTGCCAACCCCAGTCCATCTCAGGGTTGGAACCAGTCAGAAAGACCCGGTATCTATCAGCGCCGTTGCGCTGACGGATTGGTTGCACTGGCTATAATCCACCATTTATGCATCGGTCGTAATATTCCTCTCGTTGATGCTGTTCATTGGCTCGTCAAGCTTGCACCCAATGGGGTAATTGAATTTGTCCCCAAATCAGATTCAATGGTGCAAGAGCTACTTAAATTGAGAGAAGATATATTTTATAACTATTCAGAAGAAGAATTTGAACAGGCACTGAATTCAGTAGCTAAAATAAACAAAACGGCGGTAATCACTGAAAGTGGCAGAAAGCTATACTGGTATATCTGTCCTTCGGAAAATTAACGAGTTCTATGCCCGTATAACCCATAAATTATTTTGTTAGCGGAAGAACATTATTCGATGGCAATGGGCTAGATTGATCAATGTTTATAATTTCCAGCATCATTTTGCCAATCTTTTCATTATCAAGCTCATTACAAACCTGCTCCAGTTCCTTTAACTTCGAATTGAATAACTTGTTATCTAGCTCAGGGTGCGTTGCAAGACGTATTTTTTCATGATCCGTGGCAAGCTCATTTTCGTATTCGTAAAACAACTCTTCATATAGTTTTTCACCTGGTCTA
>JABHFC010000319.1 GCA_018676275.1 Gammaproteobacteria bacterium
AGTACAAGAAGTGCAGGATTTTCTTCATCCTTCACCAGTTTTTCTAGATGGGCGATAAGATTATTGAAGTCGGCTATCGGCTCCACTTCTATACCAACAATCGGACCTAGCTTCAGTTCTTCTGCAGTAAGTAGTAAGGCAAACTCAATTAATTCAGCTGCACTGTACAAACAATCTATTGGTGCGGTAATACCCAGGCTGACACCATTCTCATATGAACGATAGAAACTTGCCTCTGTATCCCAGCACAAAGCTTTCAACAGGTCATGGGTGTGGCGCTTCCATACTTCTATAATTGCATCAAAATCGATGCTGGATTGATTGTCAGGATCAGGTTTAAGATCGAGAACAGCTCCCGGTAATTCTGTATATAAATTAGCCCCGGTCAGGCGGCGACTATCCTCACAACAAAGCTGAATCATTAATCGGATTGCTCACTTGATTTAGCAAGTCTTACGCCTCTTTCATCTCTTATTAGTTTTTGGCCTTCAGCAAGACTGAATGCTTCCGGATCTGGCAGTACATAACCTTTCTCAGATGACTCATCTTCTGTTTTTTCAGCGCCTTCAGTTTCTGAATTGAACTGGATAATCTGTTTCCAGCAGCGGGTAATGTCATCGCCAAATATCAGTAATAAGTCGCCTGGCTCAGCCATGTTCAAGGTTGCTTCAACAGCTTCGGTTTCATCTTCTATGATCTGAATCTGTTTTGCATCAACGCCATTGGCTTTAAGGCCTTTACTCAAAAGTAGGGGGATCTCGCGGTCGTCACGACCTCTTCTATTATCATCTGCTTTACAAACGTATATATCAAAATGACCTGTTGCCAGTTTTGCCATCTCCAGTACATCTTCATCACGACGATCACCGGGTGCAGATATAATTACAATTTTTCGTCCTTCAACTTCAAAGCGATCAATAGTCTTGCACATAGTATCAATAGCGGCAGGATTGTGCGCATAGTCGAGAATAACCTTATAGCTATGCTCATCGAAAATGTTCATGCGCCCGGGTGTCTGGAAAAAGTTGGTAGTAAAGGTACGTAAGCCATGGCGAATGTCTTCCAGCGACTTGCCCATGCTGTAGGCCATGCCGGCAGCGAACATTGCGTTTTGTACGTTATGAATTGCTTTGCCTTCCAGTGTTGCGGGGATCAGGTGTGTCCACAGCAATGGTATATGTGTGCCATTATCGTAAATGGTGATCATGTCACCATTCATTCCCTGTTCCAGAACAACAGCACGACCACCGCCGAGAGTATGTTCTCTTACAAGTGGGTGTGCCGGATTAATAGTGACATAACATAATGTTTTTGCCGTGGTGTAATCGGCCATAGCCAGACAGAGATCATCGTCTGCATTGAGAACAACTGTATCCTCTGCGATTTCGACCACCACGCGTTTTATTTCTGCCAGCTGTTCCAGGGTGTCTATACCTTTCAGACCGAGATGGTCTGCGGTGACATTCAAACAGGCGGCGACGTCACAGGTATCATAACCAAGACCTGCCCGTAAAATTCCACCACGTGCCGTTTCAAGTACGGCACAGTCCACGCCAGGATCCCTGAGAACCATATTGGCAGATTTTGGTCCGGTCATATCACCTTTGACACTCAAATGCCCATCAATATAAATGCCATCAGTGGAGGTGCTGCCGACAATATGCCCACTGGCTTTCAATATGTGTGACAACATACGTGATGTGGTTGTTTTGCCATTAGTACCGGTAATTGCAGCTATTGGTATCCGACTTGGCGTGTCAGCGGGGAATAGCATATCCATGACCGCTCCGGAAACATCCCTCGGTTCTCCTTTCGATGGGGCGACGTGCATGCGAAAACCCGGAGCTGCATTTACTTCGACTATACCGCCACCGATTTCTTTATAGGAGCGACTGATATCATCTGTAACAAAGTCGACTCCACCGATATCAAGACCCACCGCCTTGATTGCGCGTTCAGCCATATCACGATTATCGGGATGCACGATATCAGTTACGTCAGTCGCAGTGCCTCCTGTGGAAAGATTCGCTGTGGCTCTCAGGTAAAATTTCTCTCCATCTTTTAATATTGTATCTTTATCGTAAGCCGCCTTGCTCATCAGCTCGTCTGCCTGCTTATCTATATCTAAACGAGTTAGAACTTTCTCATGACCAATACCTCTTCTTGGGTCCTGGTTAACTACCTCAACCAGTTCTTCAATCGTAAGTTTGCCATCACCAATAACATGGCCGGGTTCACGTTTTGCGACTGCGACCAGTTTGTTATTGACTGCTAACATACGATGGTCCAGTCCGCTCAGATAAGACTCCAGCACCACTGATCGTCCCTTCGCGCTGGCCAGCGCGGTTTCAAAACCTTCAGCGACCTGCTCTTCGTCAGTTAGATTAATTGAAACTCCGCGGCCATGATTACCATCTAGTGGTTTGGTGACTACAGGAAGGCCGATCTTTCTTGCCGCACGAACTGCCGCCCTGACTGAATGAACAATAATTTGTGTTGGTACAGGTAAACCCAGGTCCCGTAAAAGACTACTGGTGTCTTCTTTATCACAGGATATTTCCACCGCAATATGCGGTGTCTTACTGGTGATAGTGGCCTGGATTCGTTGTTGGTATTTACCGTGTCCAAACTGCACCAGTGAATACTCGTTCAACCTTAACCAGGGAATATTTCTTTCTTCTGCGGCATCGATTAACGATTGTGTGCTCGGACCAAATTCTTTTCGCTGGGCAAAGCGAATGAACTCATCCCGCTCTTCAGTAAAATCGAAATCATCTTCAATTTCATCACCAAGTGCTTTTTTAAGCTCATCGGTTAAAAGGCTGAACAACAGCTGTCTGCCAATACGTGATGCGCCAAGACCTACGTCACGTTGTTTGTATTGGAAGACGACGTTATAACAACCTTCATTTTCCATTGATCGGGTACGACCAAAGCTGACATTTGAACCGGCAAGGTTTTGCAGTTCGAGCATCACATGTTCCCAGATGTGTCCGAACCAGGTGCCTTCATCTTCACGCAAGCGACGAATAAAACCACCGGCGACACTATAAGAACATCCATGGTTTTCGAGACCGGGAAGGGCGTCAATTAATCCTTCAACAAAGTCTTTACCGATTTTTGCAGATGGCCATTGTTCCAATATCCCGAGATCAATTTGATGACGAATAACAGGAAAGTGTGCGTACTGATTTGGACCAACATAGACATTTGTCGTAAGAATTTTCATATACTCACCATTTTATCCGGCAGCCCACAAGCTATAGTCGGCTCATTTGTTGTTAATCTACTTCTCGCTGTAGGCTTCCCTGGTGTTGATATTATATTGAGCACCACTTGCAAGCACGTGTAGTTTCATTCCAATCAGGGTAATTGGTTCTTCTGGTTTTGTATTCGCCATCGACGAATGGCTGAGTTCGCCGGGATCGAGTACCGTCACAGCTCCATGTCCCAGTACCTCCAGCAAACCATTCGGGTCGATAAATGCGGCTGTATTTTCATCTATACCAATGCCAGAGACAAAGGGGTTATAGGACAATGCTGCCATCAATCGGCCGATCCTGTCCCGTTGACTAAAATGCTGATCGATAATTATTCTATTGGTTAAACCCAAACCGGGTGCCATGGTCACACCATTTTCTCTTGGAGTCGGACCGCTCGCACCACCGGCAATCATATGCTCAGACATGATAGCGGCGCCTGCCGAGGTCCCTGCAACATGTACTCCGTGCGCGTTAAGACTGCGGATCAATTTTGCAACAGGTGTACCGCCGAGTATGGTCGATAGTCTTAACTGATTACCACCTGTGATAAAAATTCCCGTTGCTTCTTTTAAAGCAGATTGAATATCATCTTTAAAGCAATCTTCTCTTTCATCCACAGGGATATAACGTGAGCGACAACCCATTGATTCAAACAAGTCGGCATAATCAGGACCGGTTTCCGTTAGTTCCGAGGCTGTTGGTATCACCAGGATGTTTGCTTTCGGTCCTCCTGAAAGTTCAAAAAAACGTTCAAGAATAATTGGTTTGTTAACTTTCTCGACTTCACCTCCCATTGGGATGACGTAACCGCGTTCTGTATTATCTTGCGTAGTAGTAGATGGCATTTTTATTTATTAAATTATTTTCTGGCTGTTAAAAAGAATTAGGTATGGTTCCGGGGCACAAAGATAAATCAGGTTTCAAAGTTGCCTTTGAGCAAGACCTGTTTGTCGTGAATATGCCAGGTACCAAAGATCATGACATCTTTGACCTTGTGTTCATCATCAAGCACAAGTAGATCAGCGTCTGCGCCAACACACAGCTGACCTTTGTTTTTTAATCGTAAAAGTGTTGCGGGATTTGAAGTCATTGCTGGTAATACGTCCGACAACTTCTGGTCGCGTTTAAGTAACTCGACCAGGCAATCAAACAGTGTCATTGAACGCCCATAATCCAGCTTTATAAGTTCTCCCTGTTTATCAAAAACGGGTAAACATCCGCCTCCATCGGAGCTAATAGTAATTTTTTCCGATGGACAGCCGGCTTCAATATATCTTTGCCAGGCATCCGCAGCAGACCATGTGTCATCGTCGTCACTGTCCGGAAAAGCTGTCAGGTCGACATACACACCTTGTCGACTCAATTCACAGGCTTGTTCAAATAATGATTTTTTGCGATTCACATGAGTCGGATTGAATACGCGTGCAGGAATTTCTGTTTCCTTAAGCGCGCGTTCAATAAGCTCAAGACCACGTTCACCATCACCAAGATGTAAAT
>JABHFC010000320.1 GCA_018676275.1 Gammaproteobacteria bacterium
AAACTATGTGCATCGAAATTATGTTCAGCTACCATTTCATCTATGAATTTTGTAACTTCAGGTCGCTGTTCAAAGTTTGCTGAAACTGGCTGGCTAACAAAAATTAACAGGTAAAAGAGGCTAAAAAATATATTAAATCTGTTCATATTCCGATTTTAATCTGATAATAAACGTCTGTGAGTATGAATCGCCATCAAAACCCCAAAAGCGATCATGAGTGTCACCATGGAAGTACCTCCATGGCTAATTAAAGGTAATGGCACACCAACAACGGGTAATTGTCCAATAACCATCCCCATGTTAACAAACACGTAAACGAAAAACGTGAGTGTTAAACCTGTGCCAAGCAACCTGCCAAAAGTGTTCTGTGCGTTTAATGAAATATACAATCCACGAATAATGATAAACATATAAATACAAACCAATAATAACACGCCCATTAACCCGAATTCTTCACAGAAAACGGCGAAAATAAAGTCAGTGGATCGTTCCGGTAAAAACTCCAGGTGAGACTGTGTGCCATTTAACCAGCCCTTTCCATAAAGACCACCTGAACCTATGGCTATTTTTGATTGAATGATGTGATAACCCGAGCCGAGAGGATCTTTTTCAGGATCCAGTAATGTTAGTACCCTTTGCTTTTGATAATCATGCATGAAATACCATAAAACAGGTGTAGATAAGGCTGCTGTTAATGAAAAACCAGTAATTAATTTCCAGCTCACACCTGCAACAAACAATATGGAGAAACCTGCCGCCGCCACCAGTATGGATGTCCCGAGATCGGGCTGTTTCGCAATTAACAGTACCGGTATCACAATGATAATCGTTGCATAAAATATCCGACTCAGACTGGGTGGCAGGTGATTGTCGGCAAAAAACCAGGCTAGCAGCATTGGTAGGGCCAACTTCATTAATTCTGAAGGTTGGAAACGAATTATGCCGAGGTTTAACCATCTCTGTGCGCCTTTTCCAATTTCGCCGGTAAGCAATACCAAGGCAAGCAAACATATACCCAACAGATAAACCCCAAGTGACAGGCGAGCCAGTCGCGCCGGGGATATCTGCGCTATCATAAACATCAATAACATAGCCAGCCCCATGCGCATAGCCTGACGATATATCAAGGCTGCGTCTTGCCCTCCGGCACTGTAAAGCACCATAAGTCCGACAGCACATAACAAAAGGAGACCAAACAATAAGGGAATGTCCAGATGCAGGCGCTGAGAAAGTGATCTCTCTTCCATTATTTGACTCTCAGGTAATGATCAAAAAGACGTCGTGCGATGGGAGCCGCAGCTGAGGATCCACTTCCTCCATTTTCAACAATAATAGCCAGAGCTATTTTCGGATCATCCACCGGCGCGAAGGCAATAAATAAAGCATGATCACGAAATTCTTCCGCTACTTCTTCTTTCTTGTATTCTTCATCCTGGGCAATCGCAATAACCTGTGCAGTCCCTGTTTTACCAGCCATTTTGTAAGCAGCACCTTTACCATAGCGTCGTGCTGTACCTCGCGCTCCATGCATCACTTCTGTCATTGAATCAATTATCTGCTGCCAGTGTTCCAGATCCTGAATATCTATTCCCTCAACTTCAGTTTGAACATATTGATCGACAATCTCGTTTGAAATAGAATCTCGCGCGTTGGCATACAAATGAGGCTGAACCAGTTTTCCCCGGTTTGCTATTGCCGCAGTCGCCACTGCCAGATGAATGGGCGTCACCAAACTTGAACCCTGACCTATTCCCACTATCAATGTCTCGCCGGGAAACCAGGCCTGGCCATAGGTCCTGCGCTTCCATTCCCGGGAAGGGTTCAAGCCCGCGACCTCACCAATAATATCAATATTTGTTTTTCTACCAAAACCAAATTTATCCAGTACCTCGTTGATCCTGTCTATACCCATTTCATGAGCCAGCGAATAAAAATAGACATCACAGGACTGAGCAATCGCGTTCACCAGATTAGTATGACCGTGACCTTGCTTTTTCCAGTCCCTGTATCTGTGTTTGCTACCCTTCAGGCTATACCAGCCCTGACACCAGGTCTCATCGAGTAGATTACGCAGGCCATAATCGAGTGCGCCCAGACCGAGAAATGGCTTTATTGTAGAACCAGCCGGGTACTTGCCCTGCAGAGCGCGGTTAAGTAATGGCGCATCTTTTGAACCCAGCAACTTATTATAAGACTTTGAATCAATACCGTTTACAAAGGGATTCGGATCATATCCAGGCGAACTCACCAGTGCTAAAACGCTTCCATCTTCCGGATCGAGGGCGACAATAGCACCACGTTTGTCGGTCAATGCTTCAACCGCAAGGTTTTGTAAGGATACATCCAGCGTAAGAAATATATTCTTACCGGAAACAGGTGCAGTTCGGTCCAGCACACGAATAATTCTACCTGTAGCATTCACTTCAACCTGCCTGTGGCCGACTTTTCCGTGTAACAAACCTTCGTAAGCCTGCTCTGCGCCTAACTTACCAATATGACTTGTACCTTTATAGTTAGACGTATCCAGAGTAACAAGTTCTTCCTCATTTATGACACCAACATAGCCACTTACGTGAGCCAGCTTCTCTGCCAGTGGATAGAAGCGATTTAAACCGGCCACCACCTCTACACCGGGATATCGATGTCTATTTACAGATAACTTCGCTACTTCATCATCACTCAAGTTATATTTCAGAGGTACACTTATAAAACGATGTTTCTTTTTTATCTGTTTTTTAAATCTTTCAATATCTTTGCTTTCAATAGTAATCAGACTGGATAATTCATTAATAGTACGATCTATTTTTTTGACTTGTTCCGGAACAATTTCGAGGCTGAATGAAGGCCGATTATTAGCCAGTAAAACTCCATCACTACTGAAAATAAGACCGCGTATTGGCGCGATGGGTTGAATTTTTACACGATTATGTTGGGATAAGGTTGTAAAGTGATCATGCATCACCACTTGAAGAAAAAAGACACGTATCACAATCAACAAAACCAGCAGGAACATAATCATTCCGGCGAAATAAATGCGTCTGCTGATCAGGCGATATTCATAGCCGGCATCCTTGAGATGAAACTCAGCAGGCATAGATTATAAAAGTAGGAATGCTCAAAATACGTGGTACTTACGTCTTACATCGCGCAATACAATAAACAACCATGGCCAGATAAACATGCTGGTGACAGCAGGTAACCAGATAGACCAATGTTGCGAAGGAATTCCCATGACACCGCGTATCCACATATTAAAAAACTGAAACAACAATAAATATATACAAACAAGCACTGCCTGTTGTGCCAACGGAAATACCCTGAAGCGCTGATAGGAAATGATAGTAATATAGGCGATAACGGCGAGTCCCAGGGCATTTTGTCCCAATACAGTGCCCTGCTGTACATCGAGTAATAAACCCAGTGTCCAGCCAACGCCTATTCCAACACGATCAGGTAGCGCCATACACCAGTATATTAAGACCATAGCGACCCAGGAGGGGCGCCAGTTTATCACCCAGTCAGGTAGAGGCATTGTGGTCAACATAATCGCAACGACAAAACTTATAACAATTACCCAGCCACCATTATGTGCTTTGTTCATCATTGATTGGCTGCCAGTTCTTCTTTGCTAAGTTCTTTTGTAGCTTGTTCATAGGGCCACACCAGTAATACTTCCCGGCTTCGTCCAAGATTCGCACTGGGTAACACCGACACTTCAGCGAAAGCTTCTCCCGGAACCAATGCAATTTCCGAAATAGTTCCTACCGGATAACCACGGGGAAAACGGAGCCCAAGACCCGATGACACAATCAGATCACCTTCACGTATGTCGGCATTAGTTGGCAAATGTTCAAGTGAAAGAGCACCATTTTGACCTCTACCGACAGCAATGGCGCGCAGACCATTACGGTTTATTTGTACAGGTAAAGCATGAGTGGGATCAGTAATTAGCAAAACTGTACTGGAAAATGGCCCCACATGAATAATCTGTCCCATTATCCCACCGGCGTCGACTATCGGTTGACCATCATAGGCTCCCTGATTCAGACCCTTGTTTATTACTATCTGCTGACGAAAAGGTTCCATATCCACTTCAATCAGCTCCGCCACCAGCACTCTATCGCGTAATTCTATTGATGATTCCAGCAATTCACGCAATCGCTTGTTCTCTTCTTCAAGTATGGCGAAACGCTGCAGGCGAGAATTTAGTTTTAACTGTTCTTCATTAAGACGGGTATTTTCTTCCAGTAATTTCTGTCGTGTAACAACAGATTCTGACACCCAGTGAGACGCGGCAACTGGCAGGTTTACGACATATTGAAGAGGATATACCAGTGTCGAAAGAATTGAACGAACAGACTCCAGATGATTCTTTTTATGATCAACTGTCATTAGCACCATTGACAGCACTACAAAGAAGATCACTTTAAAATTAGCTGAAGAACTTTTCAGGAACAGTGTTTTGATTACTCGCTCCTCTTACTATCTGTTACTCAACCGTTAAAATATCGCTTCCATACTCATCGACCATTTCCAGGTAACGTCCACCACCGCGAGCGACGCAGGTCAGAGGATCTTCCGCAACGATTACTGGCAATCCGGTTTCTTCCATTAACAGACGATCCAGATCTCTAAGCAATGCACCACCTCCGGTAAGAACCATACCGCGCTCAGCAACATCCGAACCCAGTTCCGGTGGGGTTTTCTCCAGTGCATTTTTTACAGCATCGACGATGCCTGTAAGAGGTTCCTGCAAAGCTTCCAGAATTTCATTACTGTTCAGTGTGAAACTGCGTGGAATACCTTCGGCCAGATTTCGTCCTCGAACTTCAATTTCATTAACTTCGTTGCCAGGATAGGCGCAGCCCAGTTCATGTTTTATTCGTTCCGCCGTGGCGTCGCCGATTAAAGTGCCATAGTTACGCCTTACGTAGTTAATAATGGCTTCGTCGAAACGATCTCCACCAATTCGTACAGAATCCGAATAAACAATACCATTCAATGAAATCACTGCGACTTCTGTAGTACCGCCACCAATATCCAGTACCATCGAACCACGGGCATCACTGACCGGCATACCTGCACCAATAGCAGCAGCCATTGGTTCTTCAATAAGATGTACAGTTCTGGCTCCTGCACCCATGGCAGACTCGCGAATAGCACGACGCTCCACTTGTGTGGAACCACAGGGTACACAAACCAGTACGCGAGGGCTGGGCTTGAACACAGCATTACCATGTACCTGGTGAATAAAATATTGCAGCATTTTTTCGGTAACCGTGAAATCTGCAATAACACCATCTTTCAATGGCCGGATAGCGGTAATATGTCCGGGTGTACGACCCAACATGCGTTTTGCTTCAGTACCGACGGCTCGAATTGATTTTGCGTTAATCGTGTCACCATCCTTGCGAATGGCAACTACTGAAGGTTCATTAAGGACAATTCCCTTGCCACGAACATAGATCAGCGTATTAGCCGTGCCCAGATCGATAGACAAATCGTTAGAGAAAAAACCACGTATACTTTTTAGAAACATTTAATTTATGCGCCTTCCATCAAAGGTTGTACAAAATAGCTGCCGGAAGGTAAGAAGCCTGGAAATCGATTGATAATTGTCATTAATTTTGCGCATAATTCGCCTAGTTACGAAGCAAAGCAAAACAGAACTATCCCAGATTTTCCTGAGCGATCTCAATCTCCTGCGAGATCACCTTCATATTGGTTAAAAAACTATAACTGTATCAATGGGGAAGACTTTGAGCAAGCTGTTAGGTATGATAAATGGCTCATTTTTCAATAACAAATAGGTATTTTTTGATGTCGATAGACAGCTCTGAAATCGAAAAAATCGCCTGGCTGGCCAGACTTTCACTGAACGAGGATGATATCCCCGCTAGTAAGGCTGATATGAGCAAGATTCTGGACCTGGTTGAGCAGATGAATACGATAGACACCGGTGGTATTGAGCCTTTGGCTCACCCTATGGATATCAGGGCTCGACTGCGTGCCGACGAGGTTACTGAGACCGATCAACGTGCTCATTTTCAAAAGAACGCCCCGGCCACAGAAGACGGTCATTATCTGGTACCAAAAGTTATCGAGTAATCAGGAATAAGCGTCCGCACTTCGTTGCCGACGCCCCCGCAGAAGAGAATATATGTTTCAACACACTATCGCCGAACTATCGCAGCTTCTACAAAGTAAAAGTATTAGCAGTGTAGCGTTGACACGCGCTTATATTGAACGTTGTGAGTCCCTTGATACGGAACTCAATTGTTTTATTACCCTGACGCCTGAACTGGCTTTGCAGCAGGCAAAAGCTGCAGATGACCGTATTCAATCAGGGACATCTGAAGCACTTACTGGAATTCCCATCGCGCATAAGGATATTTTTTGTAGCAAAAACATCAAGACATCCTGTGGTTCAAAAATGCTGGATAATTTTGTTGCGCCTTATGATGCAACTGTTGTAGAACGACTTGCTAATGCTGGCATGGTGACTCTCGGTAAGACCAACATGGATGAGTTCGCGATGGGCTCATCTAACGAAACAAGCTTTTACGGTCCCGCATTAAATCCCTGGGATAAACAACGTGTTCCCGGTGGCTCTTCCGGCGGCTCGGCAAGTGCCGTGGCAGCCAGACTCGTGGCAGGAGCAACCGGCACTGATACTGGAGGTTCCATCCGTCAACCAGCAGCTATGTGTGGAATTACCGGTCTGAAACCAACTTATGGCAGAGTTTCACGCTATGGCATGATTGCTTATGCCTCAAGTCTTGACCAGGGCGGACCTTTAACTCAAACCGCAGAGGATGCCGCCATGCTGCTCAGTACTATGGCGGGGTTTGATGAACGTGATTCCACCTCCGTAGACAGGCCTGTTGATAATTACAATTCTGAACTAACGAATAAACTTGATGGAATAAAGATTGGTTTACCAAAAGAATTTTTCAATCAGAATCTCGATAGCGATATTGGCGACAACATTAACTCGGCAATTAAAATTTTAAAAGAATGTGGTGCAGTCTTTAAAGAAATTGAACTTCCAAATAGTCATCTTTCTATTCCCGCTTACTATGTAGTTGCACCGGCCGAATGCTCCTCCAACCTGGAACGATATGATGGTGTTCGTTACGGCTATCGCTGCGAAGATCCCAAGGACCTTGCAGATCTCTATTGTCGTTCCCGTGGAGAAAGTTTTGGTGAAGAAGTGAAGCGTCGCATTATGATTGGCACCTATGTGCTTTCCTCTGGTTACTACGATGCGTATTATTTGCAGGCGCAAAAAATTCGTCGATTGATTAGAGATGATTTTCAGCAAGCTTTTAATGATGTGGATATCATCCTTGGTCCGACAACACCTACGACAGCCTTTAAACTAAATGAAAACATGGACGACCCTGTCAGTATGTATCTTTCAGACATATATACAGTTTCGGCCAATCTCGCTGGATTACCCGGTATCTCTATCCCAAGCGGTTTTTCAAATGGCCTGCCTGTTGGTATGCAACTAATGGGTAATTATTTTCAGGAATCAAAATTACTTAATATTGCACATCAATATCAACTACAAACTGACTGGCATAAGCAAATACCCGGGGAGTTTAAGGAATCATGAGTTGGGAAACAGTAATTGGTCTTGAAATCCATGTGCAACTCGCTACCAAAAGCAAAATATTTTCCGGTGCAGCTACCGCCTACGGCGCTGACGCAAATACCCAGGCCTGTGCTGTAGATCTTGGTTTACCGGGCGTATTACCCGTCATAAATGAAGAAGCTATTCGTAGCGCCGTTAAATTTGGCCTTGCTATAGATGCTCAAATTGCCCCACATTCTGTGTTTGCACGGAAAAATTATTTTTATCCTGACCTGCCTAAAGGCTATCAAATAAGTCAGTTTGAGCTTCCCATTGTCAGTGGTGGAACGGTGGAAATTCAATTACAGGATGGAATAAAAAAGACTATTAATGTAACCCGCGCCCACCTTGAAGAGGATGCGGGTAAATCTGTTCATGAAGGCTTTGGTAATTTAACCGGGATTGACCTGAATCGTGCGGGCACTCCCTTGATTGAGATCGTGTCTGAACCTGAAATGTGTTCGGCTGAAGAAGCTGTGGCATACATGAAAAAAATTCATACGCTGGTACGATACCTGGAAATTTCTGATGGCAATATGCAGGAAGGATCATTTCGTTGCGATGCTAATGTGTCAATCAGGGCTTCAGGTGAAACCAGTCTCGGAACCCGCGCCGAGATAAAGAATATAAATTCATTTCGCTTTGTCGAACAGGCGATAAACCACGAAGTTGAACGGCAGATTGATATTCTCGAAGAAGGCGGCAAAGTCGTACAGGAAACACGTTTATACGACCCCGATAAAAACGAAACACGTTCTATGCGTAGCAAAGAAGAAGCTAATGATTATCGTTACTTCCCGGACCCGGACTTATTACCGGTAGAGTTGAGTAGAGATGAAATTGATGCCATCCGAACTCAATTACCTGAATTACCTGATGCCAGACGTAGTCGTTTTATCAAGGAGCTGGCACTTTCTGAGTATGATAGTGAATCATTGACAGCAAACAAGGAAATCGCAGATTATTTTGAATCCGCCTTAAGCGCTGCTGGTGGTGAAGCTAAACTCTGTTCAAACTGGGTTATGGGAGAACTATCTGCTGCACTAAACCGCGAGAACAAAGAAATCTCTGAAAGTCCGGTCAGCGCTAATATGCTGGGGCAACTGGTACTGCGTATTAAGGACAACACAATCTCAAACAATATCGCTAAGCAGGTTTTTGAAGCAATGTGGAATGGAGAAGGCGATGCTGATGGCATTATTGAAGCAAGAGGTTTAAAACAGCTTACCGATTCCGGAGAGATTGAAAAACTGGTTGATGATGTAATTTCTGATAATCCTGAACAGGTAGAGCAATTTCGAAATAGCCCGGAAGAAAAACGCGGTAAACTCATCGGTTTTTTTGTTGGCCAGGTAATGAAAAAATCCAGGGGCAAAGCAAACCCACAACAGGTAAACCAGCTGTTAAGTGAAAAACTGAACGGTTAATATATACAAGTTTGACGGTGCGAAAATACACACTTGCAAATGCAAACATTTCAACAAAAATACTTTTACTAACAAATCACAATTATGAAAAACTATAAAATAGCTATTCTGGACGGAGACGGTATTGGTCCCGAAATTATGATAGAAGCCATCAAAGTCCTTAAAGTCATTGAGCAACGTAACGACATTAAATTTGAACTGCAACATGCTTCTTTTGGCGGTTGCGCTTATTTTGAATCTGGTCATCCATTCCCGGAAGAAACTAAAAAGGTTTGTGACGAAGCCGATGCCATTCTCAAAGGTCCAATAGGACTTAATCACGAGGAATCAGAAAAGATTCCTGTGGATTTACGTCCTGAACGTGGAGCTCTCCTGCCTTTACGCAAGCGTCTCAATACCTATGCAAACTTTCGCCCAGTTTCATTACCGAAAGGTCTGGCACATTTCTCTCCACTGAAAGCGGAAATAATCGGAGACGGCATTGACATGATTATGATTCGGGAACTGGTCGGTGGCCTCTATTTTGGCAAAAAAGAAGTAGGCGTCAATGATGACGGTCTGCGTTATGTGAAAGAAACGCTGGAATATGATGAGTCACAGATTGAACGCATTGTCCGTGTTGGTTTCGATCAATCCATGCGTCGCAAAAAAATACTACACAATATCCACAAAAGTAATGTACTAAAATCCAGTGTGCTCTGGAATGAAGTTCTCGGTGAAGTCGCTGAAGACTATCCGGATGTGGAAGTAAAGCACATGCTGGTTGATGCTGCGGCAACTGCACTATGCCTGAACCCCACTCAGTTTGATGTAATGGTAATGGAAAACATGTTTGGGGACATTCTCAGTGATCAGGGTGGTGGTATTCTTGGATCATTAGGTCTTATGCCTTCTGCCTGTATCGGTGATGCAAGCGCCTATTATGAACCTTCCCACGGTTCCGCACCCGATATTGCCGGACAAAATATAGCCAACCCGTATTCGATGATTGGTTCTGTTGCGATGATGCTGGAGTTGAGTTTTGACATGCTGGATGAGTCGAAAAATGTCTGGAACGCCATGCAAAGTGTTTTTGCGGATGGCTATTCAACACCCGATCTATCGAAACCCGGCGCTGATGTGCTTATGATCAAAACTGATGAATTCGGCGATCGTGTTGTTGAAGCATTGAAAACAAAATGATACTTCAGAGATTTGAAACCATCTCTTTTTGCACATAGCCGAAATAATATGCAGTTAACTCCGTTCCATGTTGCCGTCCAGGTTCGTGACATTGATGAGGCCAGGGATTTCTATGGAGTCAAAATGGCTCTTCCTGAAGGAAGAAGTGCAGATAAATGGATTGATTTTAATATGTTTGGTCATCAATTCGTCACTCATCTAAATCTGGAAATCGGTAAGCATGGGAAGGTATCCAATATATCAAACCCGGTAGACGGTCATGGGGTGCCAGTACCACATTGTGGTGTTGTCATGCATTTTGATGACTGGGAAAAACTGGCTGATAAAGTTAGCGTATTTATTAGTGATTTTATTATCGAGCCCTATATCCGATTTAAGGGAGAAACCGGAGAACAGGGTTGTATGTTTTTTACAGACCCGTCTGGAAACGCTCTGGAATTCAAAGCTTTTAGAAATATAGAACAGGATTTATTTGCAAAATAGGGAACAGACCAAGGTTTTGATATTACCAATATATGTAGTCTGTCCCCGGTTTAATTGAATTGACCTGTTTCTTTCTCGTGTAATTGCAAATTGATAATTCTAAGAGCAGCATTTATTGCTGCATAGACCTGATTTGCATGTACACCTCTGGTACGCAAATTTTTACCATTTATCTGCCAGGTAATAATACATTCTGTTAGAGCATTGGTTTCACCACCGCGGGGAATGCGAATTTCATAGTCCTGTAACTTTGGTAATAAATAGTTTTTTTTCTTTAACACCTTGTTTACCGCATTAATAAAAGCATCAAAACCACCATTTCCTTTTCCTTCTGCCTTGTGCTCCCCATCCTCCATTTCAACTTTTATACTGACTACAGATTCCTTATGTAAACTACTGCTAACGGAACAATCTAATAACTTGATGTGCTGATAATCCTTGCTCTCCATAACATCGGCTATAATAAAAGGAAGATCATCGGGAGTGATTGTTTGTTTTGAATCACCAAGTTCGACAATACGTTTGAGAACCTTTTTCTGTGCCTCTTCGCTCAAACTTAGATCCAGAGCCTCCAGGTTTTTTAATAATGAAGCCTTGCCACTCATTTTACCCAGTGCATAGCTGCGTTTTCTATCAAACCGATTTGGGTTCAATTCACTTTCATACAGACCCGCCTTATGATCGCCATCGGCATGAATTCCTGCTGTTTGTGTGAACACGTCCTTGCCGACGATAGGCGCATTAGCCGAAACCCATTTACCGGAGAAGGTTTCTACCATGGTGCTTAGATCAATAATATGTTGTTCATTGATTGATAGCTCCATACCCATTTTATCTTTCAGAACCACCGCAATTTCAGCCAGTGAAGCATTCCCGGCACGTTCCCCGAGACAATTGATTGTGCAATGGATCGAACTGATCCCGGCTCTGACAGCTGCCATAACATTAGCTGTCGCTAGTCCATAATCATTATGGGGATGAAAATCAAATTTCACATCGGGATAACGTGTGACCATATCCTTAAGACCGGAATATACTTCATCCGGTCCCATCACACCCAGTGTATCCGGTAAAAGAAAATGACTGATACCACAGTCATTAACAGAGTCCATCATGTTAAAGACATAGTCGGGACTGTTTTTATAGCCGTTAGACCAGTCTTCAAGATACATATTTACAGCCAGGCCTTTCTTAAGAGCATATTCGACTGTTTTTTGAATATCAGAGATGTGTTCTTGCAGGG
>JABHFC010000037.1 GCA_018676275.1 Gammaproteobacteria bacterium
CTCTGGACTCAGCTATATTCGTGCATTGGGTCTGTATCTCAAAGAACAAACAGTGATGGGTGATGGTGATTTACCCAGGTTGGACTTTGCGCCAATTAGGGACTGGGATTTTGATGCGTTTACTGAAGCCTGTGCACAAACGAGTTTATTGGCCGATCACATTGATGTGATGGGTATGCCCGCCAAAAGCTGTTTTGCGAAATCAACACTAGAACAATTTTCACCGGTTGATCAGCACAAAGCGACAGAGCTATTGGGGAAAGCGATTAAGCATCTGGAAGAGACGCTGAAGACGTCCGCCCAACTAGCGGAATCGTTTGATTTACGGCCACCGGAAACGACAAATGAAATCATTACCCTCTGTCAGGCAGGAACGGTAACCATTAATCGTCCCGGCTTGATGGGTATTAAGCTGGTGGCGGAAGAGTGGCAACAAAACAAAACGTCAATCCAGACGATGGTCGAATGTGGCACAAAAATGGCCGCGCACAAGAAAGAGTGGGATGAATTACTTATTTCTCAGGCCTGGAAGGAAAACCTGGTTTTTACCCGACAGGTATTGGCGACAAAGGGGAGAAAATGGTGGCGGTTTCTCTCACCTGAGTATCATCGAGCCAAGTCCACACTACAAGGATTAATGAAAGGTGAATTCCCAAAGGAGACGGATGTCTGGTTATCCATGTTGGACGCTATTCTTGATTACCAAACACAATTGGAGACATTTAACCCCCTCGAAAAATTTGGAGCATCGCTTTACGGATCACGCTGGCTAGGTGAACAGAGTCATTGGTCAGAAATCAACGCGATAACGAACTGGACACTTCATTTTTATGAGGCTTTCGATAAGAGTGAAGTGGCTGTTGAGATACTTAAGTTTCTTGAAGGTGGTAGCGATCATTCCCTGGATGAAAATCAACTAACAGAGTTGAACGAATTAGTCTCTGAAACAATGGATCTCTTTAAGGAGGTGTTAACCACACTTGCAATAGAATTTAGTAAAGAAGATCACGAGAAAATAGCTTCGCTTACGCTAAAAGAAGAACATCAATTACTTGTTGATTGGGCGCATAATATTGATGCCCTCCAGAAAATGGCCCAATACAACAGGCTGTGTAATAAGTTTAAGAATATGGGCCTTTCTGAATTATCAGCACTTTCCTACCAGTTGAACCATCAGCCACAGCATCTGTTATCCGTATTGAAATCATCCTGGTTTATGGGACTGATTGAGGAAGCTTACAAGCTAAATGAGGCGCTAATGCATTTTGACCGCCTTGCTCATGAAAAAGCGATAGAAGAATTTAATGTATTAGACAAACAGCTTTTTCATCATGCGAAACTGGATTTGATCAGTAAACACCACCAAAATCTACCAACCACTTTTAATCATGGTGAAGTGGCCGTTATTCAACGGGAGATGAATAAGAAGAGGCGAATAATGCCGATTAGACGCCTGATCAGGGAGGCTGGCAGAGCCTTACAAAGTATCAAGCCGGTGTTCATGATGAGTCCCATGTCCGTCGCAACCTATTTGGAGCAAGGGACTCTATCCTTTGACTTGGTTGTCTTTGATGAAGCCAGTCAGGTAAAAGTGGTGGAGGGGCTGGGGGCTTTATTACGTGGAGAACAGGTCGTGGTGGTAGGTGATACCAAACAGTTGCCGCCCACCGACTTTTTTAGTCAGGTACTGGAATTGGACGATGAAGAGGCAGAGGAAAGTCAAACTGCCGATATAGAAAGCATATTAAACATGTTTCTGTCCAAAGGTGCGCCAGAAAAACTTCTTCGTTGGCATTACAGAAGTCGTCATGATTCATTGATCACGGTTTCAAACGAAGAGTTTTATGAAGGAAAACTGATGGTGTTTCCAAGCCCCGGCGTGAACCCCTTCGCCAAGGGCCTGTCCTATCGCCTGAACAGGAATGCTATCTATGAAAGAGGTGGCTCGAGAACCAACCCCACTGAGGCTAGAGAGGTGGCCGAAGCGGTAATTGAACATGCCAAGAACACGCCGGAGCTCACACTGGGTGTCGTCGCTTTCAGTACCGCGCAGAGGGACAGGATTATTTTAGAACTGGAACGACTCAGGCGAGAAGATCCCTCAACGGAAGAATTCTTTACAACCGATACGCTCGAGAACTTTTTTGTTAAAAACCTGGAAAATGTGCAGGGTGATGAACGTGACACCATCTATATCAGCATAGGCTATGGGCGTACAGCCAGTGGTAACGTTTCAAGAGGATTTGGTCCCTTAAACCGTGAAGGCGGAGAGAGAAGACTCAACGTACTCATTACAAGAGCACGGTTAGGTATGGAAGTATTTTGCAATTTTACCGCAGATGAACTGAAGACAGAGGCCAGCTCACCCTTCGGTGTTAGAGCAATGAAGAATTTTCTTAAGTTTGCAGAGACCGGCGTATTAGAGCAAAGAAAGGAAAGTGGCAAGGAGACGGATTCCCCGTTTGAAGACCAGGTCATCACAGCCATTCAGCAGTTGGGGTACGCAGTAGAACCACAGGTGGGTTGTGCGGGATTTTATATCGACATTGCTGTTCGTGATCCAGATAAAGCGGGAAGATACATCTTGGCTGTTGAATGTGACGGTGCAAGCTACCATAGCTCTGCGAGTGCACGTGACAGAGATAGACTGCGACAGGATGTATTGGAGGGGCTCGGTTGGCGATTTCATCGCGTCTGGAGTACAGACTGGTTTAGAAACCCTCACTTGGAAACACAAAGGCTGCAGGAATCAATACGTGGAGCAATAGCGTATCATCAACAATCAGATAAGATGCGATTTGCTCCTTCGCATAACAAGAAGGGATCTGAGAAATCAGCTGGGGTCATCCGCTCGCAAAAAAATGGTAACAACGGATGTGATAATTATTATACGCCTTACAGCGGTGGGCTTGGGCTGCCAGCCAACAAGGAGATTCATGAAATTGATCTACAAGTAATCATTAACGCTGTCGCCAGGATAGTAGAGTCGGAAGGACCCATTCATCTCTCCGAAGCGATAAAACGCATAATAAATACTGTAGGTGTATCGCGTGCAGGTAGTCGAATTCAAAAACACATCAAAATGGCAGTAACCTTTGGTAGTAAGAAGACAAAATTCCATTTTTCAAATGATTTTATTTACCTGAATGCGAATAAACAGGTGTCCATTCGGGATCGCTCAAAACTCCCCTCAGCTTCCAGAAAAATAGAAATAATTCCCCCGGAGGAAATTGATGCTGCCATTGAAAAAATAGTTAAGGAATCATTTTCAATTAGCGTCGATGACGCCATAAGCGGCGCAGTTAGGATACTAGGTATTCAACGAGCAACAGAACATATCACTTCAACATTATCCAAGAGGATAGCTAATTTGGAACAGCAAGACAGGATAAGAAAAGAAAACGGAAATCTGGTGCGCAATCAAAATTAGTACCCAAGATCGATGAAGCTAAAACAGGTTATAGAAGAAAGTGACACCAGGGCAGGTAGGGCCTTCGATCTATTTATTCAATTCTTGATAGTTGTGTCATTAATATCCTTTTCCATTGAAACGCTTCCTGGACTATCTGAAACGACGACAAGGCTTTTGAGACTCATTGAGGTGGTGACTGTTTTGTTGTTCA
>JABHFC010000321.1 GCA_018676275.1 Gammaproteobacteria bacterium
CCAAGTATCGAAGCGACCGCTGCAATTTCTGCCGAAGCAAGATAGACATTGGCGCCATCGCCAAGGCGGTTCGGAAAGTTACGTGTTGAAGTTGATACCACTGTTGACTTGGCAGCTACCCTGGCCTGGTTGCCCATGCATAATGAACAACCTGGCATTTCTGTACGGGCGCCAACTCTGCCGAAGGTACTGTAATAACCTTCTTCAATGAGCTGGTGTTCATCCATCTTCGTCGGCGGTACGATCCACAAGCGCGTTGGGATAGCGCCATCGGTAAGTTCCAGCATCTTGCCGGCGGCACGAAAATGCCCAATGTTGGTCATGCAGGAGCCAATAAAGACTTCATCTATTTTTGTACCGGCGACTTCCGATAGTGGTTTAACATCATCGGGATCATTAGGACAGGCCAGCAGGGGTTCAGTGATCTCGTTGAGGTCAATCTCAAAGACCTTTGCATATTCCGCATCAGCATCCGGTTCCAGTAATATCGGATTGGCAAGCCATTCTTCCATTGCCTGGGCACGACGTTCGAGTGTGCGAGCATCGCCATAGCCTTCGGTGATCATCCAGCGAAGTAAGGTCACGTTTGACTTCAGGTATTCGCTTATCGACTCTTTGCCTAAACGTATTGTGCAACCACCAGCGGAACGTTCAGCTGAAGCATCGGATAGTTCAAAAGCCTGCTCACATTTCAGGTCCGGTAGACCTTCAATTTCGAGGATGCGACCAGAGAAAATGTTTTTCTTACCTTTCTTGGCCACGGTCATATCGCCGCTTTTTATTGCGGCGTAGGGAATCGCGTTAACCAGATCTCGTAAGGTAATACCGGGCTGCATTTCCCCTTTGAAGCGTACTAATACTGATTCAGGCATATCCAGTGGCATAACACCGGTCGCGGCTGCAAAAGCCACCAGACCTGAACCTGCCGGGAAAGAAATACCAAGGGGGAAACGTGTATGAGAGTCGCCACCGGTGCCGACCGTGTCTGGCAATAACATGCGGTTTAACCAGGAGTGAATAATGCCATCTCCGGGTCGTAGTGCGACGCCGCCTCGTGTCTGAATGAAATCAGGTAAGGTGTGCTGGGTGTCAATGTCGACTGGTTTCGGATAGGCGGCTGTATGACAAAAGGATTGCATCACCAGGTCAGCGGAAAAACCAAGACAGGCGAGATCTTTTAATTCATCCCGTGTCATTGGACCGGTGGTGTCCTGTGAACCGACGGTGGTCATCCTTGGTTCGCAATAGGTGCCGGGACGAATACCTTCCACTCCGCAGGCCTGACCAACCATTTTCTGTGCGAGGGTGAAGCCCTTGTTGTTTTCCGTTGCCGGAGCAGGTCGGCGAAACAGATCCGAAGCATCGAGCCCCATTGCTTCGCGAGCCCGTTGGGTCAATCCACGACCGATAATCAGGGGGATACGTCCACCTGCCTGTACCTCATCAAGAAGAATGTCCGTTTTCAGACTGAACTCGCACAGCAGATCGTCGGAATCGTGTTTCGTGATCTTGCCTTCGTAAGGATAAATGTCGATTACGTCGCCCATGTTCATCGCCTGGACATCACATTCAATCGGCAAGGCACCCGCATCTTCCATTGTATTAAAAAAGATCGGTGCGATTTTGCCACCAAGGCAGAAACCGCCGTCACGTTTGTTTGGAATATTGGGAATGTCATTACCCATGTGCCAGAGTACGGAGTTGGTTGCGGATTTACGCGAAGAGCCGGTACCAACAACATCACCAACATAGGCGAGGGGGTAGCCTTTGGCTTCCAACTGATCAATTAACTTGATCGGGCCTACTTCGCCTTCCTTATCCGGTTCGATACCATCGCGAGCCATTTTTAACATTGCCAGTGCATGCAATGGGATATCAGGACGAGACCATGCATCGGGGGCAGGGGAGAGATCATCGGTGTTGGTTTCACCACTTACTTTGAACACCGTAACGGTAATTTTTTCTGCCAGCTTGTCGCGATCGGTAAACCACTTGCCGTCTGCCCAGTCCTGCATGATTTGTTTGGCATGTTCGTTACCCGCGTCGGCCTTTTCCTTAACGTCGTGGAATGCATCGAACATCAAAAGTGTGCCGGACAGTTTGTTTGCAGCTGTCGCGGCCAGCTCATCATCGTCTAAACAGGCAATCAGTGGGACAATGTTATAACCACCCAGCATTGTACCCAGCAATTCAGTTGCATGGATCTTATCGATAAGAGGAGAGGTGGCTTCACCACGGGTAATCGCTGCCAGAAAGCCTGCCTTTATGTAGGCAGCCTGATCCACACCAGCCGGCACGCGGTTGGTAAGCAGATCCAGAATGAATTCTTCTTCACCCGCAGGTGGATTTTTTAGCAATTCCAGCAGATCAGCGGTTTGTTCAGGGCTTAGTGGTAAAGGGACTATTTCCTGTGCGGCACGTTCTTCGACATGCTTGCGATAATTATCAAGCAAAACAATTCTCCTGTTTTAAGACGATACAAATGGGGGCGTATTATGCTTTATTTCGCCGCTAAGCGGTAGTACTGCTCTAACAATCAAGCACTTACGAGAGCTAAAAAGGCAAGAAAAACGGGGACAGTTTACTTAATTCCTAATTAAGTAAACTGTCCCCGTTTTTATGTTTCAGTGCTGTCAATCACAGCACTGCCGAGACAACAGCCTTTCGCGTCATAAAATACAACATATTGTCCGGGCGTCACTGCACGTTGTGGTGTATCGAAATGGACGGTGGCGGCCTTGTTATCCAGCGCTGTGACAGTGCATGACTGATCTGCCTGACGATAGCGTGTTTTTGCCTGGCAGGAAAAGGGCACATTTGGTGCCTGCCCACTGATCCAGTGCAATCCAGTAGCGACAAGCTGCTTGCTGAACAACAATGGATGGTCATGACCCTGAGCTACAATCAGCGTGTTTTGCCCTGTGTCTTTTGCAACTACATACCAGGGTTCATCACTGGCACCTTTGACACCGCCGATCCCAAGACCCTGGCGCTGACCCAGAGTATAAAAATAGACACCGTCGTGTTCGCCAACCAGCGCTTTTTCAGTCGTTCTTATTTCACCTTTTTGCACTGGAATATATTGACTAAGGAATTCTCTAAAAGGGCGTTCACCAATAAAACAAATACCGGTGCTGTCCTTTTTGTCATGGGTAATCAGTCCAGCCTTTGTTGCGAGCTCACGTACCCGGGGTTTGGCGATTTCGCCCAAGGGAAACAGTGTCCGGGCAAGTTGTGCCTGTTGCAAACGACAAAGGAAGTAACTTTGATCCTTATTATCGTCCAGACCTTTGTAGAGTAAATGCAAGTCTTGTTTATGTACAACCTGTGCATAGTGTCCGGTGGCAATCTTGTCAGCGCCGAGGGCCAGGGAATGTTCAAGAAAAGCTTTAAATTTTACTTCCTGATTACAAAGTATGTCGGGGTTTGGTGTGCGGCCGGCTTTGTATTCTTCGAGGAAATCAGTAAATACGCCATCCCAATATTCGCGGGATAGATCAACTGTATTAATAGGAATTTTTAGCGTATCGCAAACGCGCATAGCGTCTTCAACATCAGCTTCCCACATGCACGATCCATCTTCTGACTTTTCGTCCCAGTTTTTCATAAACAGGGCTTCAATTTGATAGCCCTGTTCTTTTAGTAGCAGGGCGGCGACTGAGGAGTCAACTCCTCCTGAGATACCGACTATGACTTTATCTGACATTTCTGAAACTATTCATTTTCATAGTGATGCAATAGATCCAGAGAGTATTGCTGGCCAGATAAAAAATCGTTCACACATTGCATAACCAGGGGGCTACGCAGATTCGCTGAGTTCGCTTCGAGCTCTTCTTTGCTTAGCCACATAGCCTGAATGATACCTTCGTCCAGTTTTTGCTCAGGCTTATAATTTACACATTGTCCTGAAAAACAAATTCGTAAATAGGTAATGTTATTATTTTTGCTTGGGTATAAATAAATCCCGACAAGATAAGAAGGTTGGAATTCCCATGCAGTTTCTTCCTGTACTTCGCGCTTAACTGCAGCAATTATTGACTCGTCTTTTTCCAGGTGACCGGCAGGTTGGTTTATGACGATCTCGCCATCAGATTCTTCTTCAATCATTAAAAACCGATTGTCTTTTTCAATGACGGCTGCAACCGTGACATTGGCCTTCCATCTCATGGGTAAGTGTCTCGCAATATTAGGTGCTGGAAAAGTCGGACTATCCGGCGGCGTCGCTTAATTGTGCGTCCTTGTTCGTTTTTTTGATTTTTTCGATCACCGGATCCGTCCAACTGCCTGTAATCGTATATTGATAACTCAGAAGCTTATCAATACTGTTGTGTACTGAATCAAACATTTGACCAGCAAGATAAAAAACAGCCCCAAGTCCAATCCCAACCGGACCTAATAATACGCCAGCAACTGGCAAATTGTCGGACAGTTGTGGTGTGACTGTTACGATTTGATCATAATCCTGCTCAGATAGTCCTGTCCGACCGGATATAGACACATTTGCAGAAGGACCACGCATAGACAAGTCATTTGTATAAGCGTTTCCATTGTCGATATCGAAATTGCCTTTAATTTTGTCAAAGGCAAGACCTTTACCAAAAATATCCGAGAAATCCAGTGTTAATCTGCGTGCGAGCGTTTGTAAACTAAACAGTCCAAACAGGCGACCCGCGGAAGGATTAAGATCAAGCATTTGCCCTTTGCTAATTTTCATGTCCAGAGTGCCATTCATTTTCTCCAGAGAAAAATCCATTGGCGAACCCATCCATTCAGCCATCAGGTTTAATTCAGTTTCACCCTTTTTTACCGGTGTCTCATCATAACCAAATGTTGTGAGCATGGTTTCCATATTGTCGGCATGCAAATTAATGTCAAACCTTGACTTGTCCATGGACAAGGTACTCAACCAGTTACCGCTACCATTTATATCAAGCGCTTCTTTGCTGAATGAGAGTTGATCTACAGCGAGACCATTGTCGATGGGATTTGTTTTTAAATACATTTCTCCCAGGTTCATATTGTTAAAAACAAATTCCTTTGCTGTACCTTCAATTGCAGGAATGTCTGCCGGGTTGACTCGATTTGTTTCCCCGTCTCCGGCAAAGCGCTTTTGTGGTGTGAGCTCAAGTTTATCTAACTGGAAAGAGATCAGCTTGTTATTTTTGCGATCAACAGGGATCTGAATATTTCCGCTTATATTGTCACTGAGCAGGTCAAATTCCCAAATCTTTTCGGGTCGCAGGATAGACAAAGCGACATCTGAGAAATCCTGGCTTAGCAAATCAAGAGAGCTTACCTGTAATTGTAAACTCACACCGCTCTGAATAATGCCATTGGCAGGTTTATTTTTATCAGCCTCCCTTGGCTTTATGACATCCCACCATTCAGTTGCGACTAATCTATCTACATTACCGCTTATGTGCAGACCCGGTTTAATAATGTCAGTTAACTGTTCTTTGCCAAAGTGCATATTGATTGTGTGAAGTTTCTTCTGTGCATCAAGCAAAAGTTCAGATCTTAGAATATCTGCATATTCGATTTGAACCGTCTGCGCATGATCCTTCTGCAGAAGAGTAGTAATTTTTAGTGGCCGTGAACGATAGCTGGCCTTGCCAATTGGTGCAGGATAATCTATTTGCAAACCGTTAAGCCATGATTGGACTTCCAGCTTTTTAACAATTTTGTTGTTCTCTCCTACTGGTTCATTACTGAGTCTGACATTCCATTCAGCATCACCACCCATTCGATCGCGTAAATAGTGTTCGAGAGAGAGCAGGGCTGGAAAGTTTTCAATAAGTCTGTCCGCGACAAAATCATTATCGAAACGACCCTTTATTTTTATCGAAGGCGGGTTATCCGCTTCCAGTTTTGAACCTGAAATACGTAGAGTTACAGGTTTTTCAACAAAGCTGGCAGTCAGTTCTTCTGAATCAACAGAATAGCGAGTGAAGTTAACCAGGCCTGCCACATTATTGAGTTGCAAATCATCCTTTACAGCGGATTTCAGTGTGCTGTTTGACAGCTCCATACTTCCCTGTACAGCAACAGTAAGGCCAGGTTGTTTTATCGGTATATTTATTTCCAGATCCATGGCGATATCGCCATTTTGCAGAGAATTGCTGATCTCCTTCAGTCCTGCATCTTTTTGCATTGGACTTTGATCTATAAAAAGGGATAGATCCTTTGTTACTCCACGTATATGACCGGCAAGTACGACTGTTTTTTTCTTGTCGAGCACATCGACAATTGTTGCACTACCTTCCGTGATATTGGCATTAAAAATTTCGCCGTGCCGAAACCTGGTAACCATCTCTCTGCCGTCAATAATGATCTCTGCATCAATGTTGTCGATGGGAGGCCAGAATTTTGAATAATCAAGTGTCGCATTGCTTGTATCTGCAATCAGTTTGAATCGTCCATTATCATTATCAAAGGGAAAATCTGACATATGACCGCGAAAGATTGCCCTGGCTGAAGTTAATTTTCCCCCTAGCACTGAACGTTTCATCCAGTCCTTTAACTTGAACTTGGATGTAGACGGGATGTAATCGGAAATAGTTGCCAGATCACTTTCATCGACAGATACAACAAGATCAATAAAAGGTGAGTCATCATCTGGGTTTTTCGTAATAGCACCGCTTAATTTTGCTGATAGATCAGTAGTTCGAATTTGTAATAGATCTGTATTTAGTTGCCAGACATTCTCTTTCTTATGCCAGTTAATCTTACCTTTCAGTTTCTGCAGTAACAGGCTTTTGCTTTCCAGAAATTCAGAGTTAATTGTTGTCTCGCCAGAATCCAGTGAAATCTCACCCTGATTCAAATATCCATAAATATGACCTGAAAGATTGGAGAGAGAAGGTAATTGTGCTCCAAAATTTGCATTGATATCGCTAAACCGGGTATCGAAACGAAAACGTTGCTCAGGTTCATTTTCGGGGTCATAAATCAATTTTCCCTGTCCAATTTCACCCATGATCGATAAATCGGCCAGCTTGTCTTTAACTTCCTCAGGTAAGAAAGTCATGTTACGAATGAAAGGACTCAGATCGTCCAGTTTTAGAAAATTAAAATTTGCGCTGTATTTATACTCGTTGCTTTTATCGGAGCGTGACGCTGAAAGCATGATACTTGTTTCGGGCCAGCTACCATTGTCAGTCAGGAATTGATTAAGATTCAAATGAAATTCCCAGCCGTCACTACCAACACGTTCTCCAAGAAAGCGATAGGCCATTTCCTGGACATGCAGCTCACTGTCACCGGCTGTGGTGTTGAAATCGTTGTAATGAAATTCACCTTCCAGTTTGGCAAGTTTTGCTTTTTGCCAGGAACTCCAAACTTCAATGTTTGCA
>JABHFC010000322.1 GCA_018676275.1 Gammaproteobacteria bacterium
TCGGTAGTAATGATTTGCTCAAAATCCTTACTCTCATTCATCTGTTCCAGGTTATTTTCGGCCAGTAACTCCCACAAACCTTCTTCTCCTACCCGTCGAACATCATTACCTGCGGTTCGTTCACCTTCATGTAGAAGAGCAAAGTCAAGACTAGCTTCATGTAGCAGTCGCGCGACGGTTTGACTCACTTTTTGATTACGCGGGTCAAAAGAAGCATAGTCACCGACAAACCATAGGTTTTTGGCCGACTCTTGCCGTATATCTTTTACTTTGAATTCCAGGGAAGATGTCCAGGCACCACGGGTACGAGCTGGTTCACCAAAACTGTTACCCGTATTTGCGATAGTATTGAGGGTAGTCTGCAGCATTGGATCCATGTCGCCCCTATCCACCAATTGACGACGCATGCGCACAATTAGTGAAGGGTGCTCTATACCCACTGGGCAAACCTCCTGACATGCGCCGCAACTACGGCACGCCCATAATGTATCCGAAGAAATTACATCATTAACGATCGCCTTATCCTCTAGAGACTTACCCTGACATTCGTCATTGTGTAGACGCAAATCCACTATCAGATCGCGTGGACTCAAAGGATAATTTGTTGTTCGGGCCGGACATACCTCATGACAACGACCGCAACGAGTACAGGCATCCAGATGTAACATGTCTTTCCATGTTAAGTCTGCTATAGAGTTTATACCGGCATGCTCTGCATCTGATGCCTCTCCAGGCAATCGACTCAAAGGCTTTAATTCACGAACAGATAATGCGCCCAGAGTTGATATCATATGCTTGGCCTTGTACCACGGAATCAGAGCGGTAAAAGCTAGCGCAATGACAGCATGAAACCACCAGTTCCCGAAACGGAAATCTGCCGCAGTATCAGGAGTCATACCAAACCAGCTTAAGACAGTGGCCACCAGATTTCCGATTGGAGACCATGCTGCCCATGCGGGCTGCTCCATTAACAATCGCGTACCTTCCTGCAGGAAACCGCTAATCTCAATAAACAATAACAATAGGATAAAAAACCAGTCTTCCCTTGCCCAATGACTGGTTTTGCTGTTGTGGCCCGCCTCGCCTGCGTAAGAACGTATATAACTTAACTTTGGTAAGCCGAATGTGGCCCGACGAATCAGCATGTACAACAAGGAAACTATCAGGCCCAGGTGAGCAAGATCCAGAATCAGGCTGTACCAGAGATAGAACTTTCCTTTCCAAAAACTGACATTAAATAATGGCTGAACAATATCGTAGTCGACTGTAATAATGGCTGTGCCGAGAAAGGCAAATAGATAGCCATAGAATATTCCCGCATGAGCCCAACCAGCTTTTTTATCCCTGTTACGAATCGTACGATGCGAAAACACATCACTGATCATCCGACGAATACCGTCGATTAAAATAAATTTATTATTTACTGCCTGACCACGATTGTACTTAATAATGTGACGAGCAACACCAATCACAAATATCAACATCGCTGCTGTACCAATACTGTAAAACAATAGGACGTGAAATGAATTCAGCGCCCAGAATAGTTCACGTGTTTCCATTTTTTATCGTTCTATCTGATTAAAATGTTTACCATTGTTTGATATAGATATGAAATGCATAGAAAGCTCTACCTAAATAACAGACTGAAGATATCCGGTACATTAGCGAAGATGTGATTTACAGAAGCCTCAGTTAACCTGATCACAAGCACCATATAATCACGATCATTACATGAATTTATAATTTAACCGTCATTTGACGGACATGCAACAGATTTATTTTATCTTCTGTAATTGGCCACCCAATGCACTGGGTTTAACCGTGCTGTAGAAACCTTATTGAATTCAATAAAAACCGACGATACTTGCATCAACGAAGTTGATTCAAAACAAAGATATGGGATAAAAATTTGATGATTTATACAGCGTAATGTAAATTGTTGATTATAATATGATAATTTTGTCGAGATGATTACCTGACCGCATTCAATGAAAAAATTTAACCCTAAAAAAACCCAGATACTTGACACTGCAGCTCGTCTTCTTGCCGAGAAAGGACATAGTCTATTTTCCATGCGTAATGTATCTCGAGAATGCAAGATACATCTAAAAACGCTGCAGTATTATTTCCCTACCAAGCGAACTCTTCTAAATGAAGTACTGGACTATGTGTTGCAACAGTATTATTCAGAATTAAACGCGAAGTTTTCTCGCGCCTCTGAGAATATGAATGCAGATGAAATGCTGACATCTTTCGTCGAGTATACCTTCACCAATAATCAATCAAAATTTGTTAACCATTTCTATCCTGCACTATGGGCTATGGCATTACATGACAAGGAGACTGCCGTTGCCATGGATAGAACGTACACACTACATCGTCAAAGTATTGAGAAAATGGTGTCCGCAGTAAATCCGAAACTGACACCCAGGGTAGTAGCGCTTCGCGCTGCTATTATTACAGCAGCTACAGAGGCCATGATGCTTTTAGTTGGAGAAGGCAAACCCAAACATAAAGAACTTACAGGACTGAAAAAAGAACTGGTTAAGCAATGTATGTTGATTGCCAAATCACAGTAATTAGACAGTCCTTGTCTTAAAATGAAAAACCCACCGAACTCCGAGAAGTTCGACGGGTTGTTTGTCCTTAGGAGGAGGACGAGTAAATTTTATTCCCAGGTGTATCTGATACTACCACCTACCCAGCGTGGTGGAGCATATGCCCTCCATGCACCGTTATTAACAAAGAAGCCACTTACGTCGAAGGCGTAAGTCCAGTAAGTCTCGTCGGCAAGATTTTTAACATATAAGGAGGCTTCCCAGTTCTTTGTATGCTGGTAAGTCAGTCGCGCATTCCAGACACTGTAAGAATCAATTGCGGCTCCTTCGCTATTAATTGAATTCGCAGTTTGATCATCAACATAGACGCCGTCTATTTGTGCTGCGATAGAACCACCATTACTCATTTGCCATTCTTTTCGGCCTAGAAAGTTTATCGTTAGATCCGGTGCCAGGAGCATATCCTGATCACCAACCCCCGGTATATCCTTGACTGTAGCGTCGAGGAATGAAACACCAAAAATCAAGTCCACCCCTTCTGCAGGCTGAGCCATTATTTCAATCTCACCACCATAGACTTCAGCATCCCGGTTGATCACAATATTAGACAACCCTGCGAATACGAAAGCCTGATAATCACGATAATCATAGTAAAACGCAGCGGCATTAAAACGCACTTTGTTATCAAATAGAGTTGTTTTAATACCCATCTCATAGGCATGTAATACTTCTTTGCCATATTCAAGGTCTTCTACAAAAACAAGTGCATCAGAAGAAACACCATAACCACCGGCTTTCATACCCCGGTTAAAACCTGCATAAACCAAAGTATCATCATTAACGCGCCAATCCAGTTGTAGCTTTGCCGTTACGTCAGTGTCCTTACGGTCTGTCACTACTCTGCCCGCATCCGTTATCGTCGGTGAACCGTTGGCA
>JABHFC010000323.1 GCA_018676275.1 Gammaproteobacteria bacterium
AACCACCAGTCCTTTGCAGGCCTGATCAATTGCATCCTGTTTTTCATCAGCGGATCGGGGAACCGCCTGCAGATACTCTGCTCTTGACTTATAACCAAAGCGGAACGCTCGGTTTCCAAAGTACGTTCTGTAGGTTATGACAATAGCTGGAATGACTATAACTACAATTACAAACATAAAAATTAAGAACTTAATCGCGTCATGTTCCATACGGTTTACTCCTCTTTTAGATAATTTGGTGCCTGTAAGGCGACTTTAAATTGTTATTAATAGATATACACTGCTGATTTCGATTCGGTTGACAATTTTTTCCGGAAACGATGTTTAAACAGGAAATTTCGGCTGTTTTCTCATTTTCCCAGCCCAGGTTTACTGTAATGACTACAAACATAAGTATAAGAAACATAAGTACTTCCGACACGAGGTTCTCCCCAAAAAGCCAATTTGTGCATTCTTTTATTGTGATAAGGAAATGTTATTAACAGGTATACACCATAGATATCAATTTGGTTGACAGGCTTTCAAATTTGGTAGATGTTGAAAGTCAGAGTATTCGCAGATACCGTATACTTAGGTCTCTGAATCTATATAATTAACAACAAAACAAAGGAGCAAACGATGTCAGCATTCGAAACCGCCACGAATTTTTTTCATGCATGTGAAGGCCTGAAGGGCTGGGAAGGTTGCCAACAGTATGTTGCACCGGGCGCAAAATTTACAGCACAGAGCGAGCCTCTGGTAGACATCGACACTGTGGAAGGATACACAGAATGGATGGCCGGGCTTGGGATTAATCTAATGCCGGGTTGTGGCTACGATTTACATTCAGCTGCATACGATGAAGCAAATAAAACTGCATTATTTTTTGCTACATTTATGGGTACTCACACAGGCGAGGGCGGTCCGGTGCCACCTACCAATAAGGAAACAAATTCGCATTACGTATATGTGTTAACCATGGATGAGAACGATTTGGTAAGCAATATGGTTAAAGTATGGAATGCACCATGGGCGTTAGCTGAGCTTGGTTGGGCCTAAACGATAGTGAATGGCATTGTTAGATTCATTGTGGGTTGATATTAGAAATAGTCTTTTATCAATTCCACATTGAATCGATTTGTTCTGACCTTTTGGATGCACTCGCTTATCAATAAATGTATGGAGCTAATATCGGTCGATGCGTGAATTTCGCGCGAGCAGTTATCTAACACAATAATATTGATCATGCTGCTGTTAATTACTTATGTATTAATTGCCCTGGTCTTTTCCTTCCTTTGTTCCATTGCCGAAGCTGTGTTGCTCAGCGTAACCGTTGGTTATATTGCGCAAAAGGAAAGTGAAGGCAAACCAGTAGGAAAAAAACTTCGAGTATTAAAGGAAGATGTTAACCGGCCACTGGCCGCTATTCTAACTTTAAATACGATTGCACATACTGTTGGTGCGGCTGGTGCCGGGGCACAGGCGACTTACGTTTTTGGCAGTGGTTACCTGGGTGTGATTTCGGCGATATTGACTTTCCTGATTTTGATTTTCTCGGAAATAATTCCGAAAACACTTGGTGCATATTATTGGCAGACTCTCGCGCCAATTACTGCTGAAAGCTTACGAATTCTGGTTTGGCTTATGTATCCTTTTGTCAGACTGTCTGAGTATCTCACGAAATCCATAACCACAGACCAGGGGCCAGGTCTTAAAGGCTTTAATCGGGAAGAATTTGCGTCAATGGCAGAGCTCAGCTGGAAGACAGGCCTGTTGAAGCAACAGGAATCGAAAATTGTCATGAACCTGCTCTCCTTACACGACGCAAGAGCAGTAAATGCTATGACACCGAGAACCGTGATCTTTTCTATTCCTGAAACTATGACTGTGGCTGAGTATTTCGAACAACATGAGACAGAACCTTTCTCCCGGATCCCTGTTTACGATGATGATCCAGAACATGTAAATGGCTTTGTCTTGCGTGATGATTTGTTAACGGCACTGGCTCGTGGCGAAATGGAGATACCGGTGTCCAGCTTCCATCGAGATCTAATTACAATAACGAACACAACACCCTTATCCAGAGCCTTTGACACTTTTCTGGAGCAACGTTCCAATATCTTGCTGGTAGTAAATGAATACGGTGGAATTGAAGGTATATTAACGCTGGAAGATGTGCTCGAGACGATACTTGGTGTGGAGTTAGTGGATGAAGTTGACCGAAGCAGGGACATGCAGGAGTTAGCTCGGCGCTTTTGGCGCCGCCGTTCGCGCAAAAATAGTGAAAATGGAAGTAATGAATAAAATTCTTCTGTTAATTGGATTGAGGTTTATGAAGTGTATATAAATGGCGAGTGGATTAAATCTGATAAGACATTTTCAGTATTCAACCCCGCAAATGGAGAGCAAATAGCTGAAGTAACGGATGGAAGCAAAGCAGACGCGGCGCGTGCGATAGATATTGCTGCCGATGCTTTCCCTAACTGGTCAGCGAGTACATCTTACGAACGTTCAGCGAAGCTTTATCAGGCTTATAAGTTGATGACTGAACGACAAACTGAATTAGCAGAATTAATGACAAAGGAACAGGGTAAACCATTAAAAGCTGCTATGAACGAAGTGAAATACGCTGCAGACTTTCTTCTCTGGTTCGCAGAAGAAGCAAAACGTGTATACGGTGAAACTATTCCATCGGCACGTAGCGATCAGCGTTTTCTGGTTCGGAAACAAGCTGTTGGTGTTGTTGCTGCCGTAACTCCCTGGAACTACCCGGTTTCAATGATCACACGAAAAGTAGCACCTGCACTTGCTGCGGGATGCACTATCGTTCTGAAACCAGCGGAATCAACACCTCTTTGTGCCATTGCTGTATTCAAGATACTGGAAGAGGCGGGAATTCCTGCCGGTGTAATTAATCTGATTACCGCATCAAACCCGAAACCAATTGGAGAGGAGTTTTGTACTAATCCTAAAGTACGTAAACTCACGTTTACCGGCTCAACCGCTGTAGGTAAAAAACTGGCACAGGATGCCGCATCGCAATTAAAGCGCGTGTCTCTTGAACTGGGTGGGCATGCACCTTTTATTGTCTTTGATGATGCTGATCCGGTACATGCTGCGAAAGGTGTCGCCCTGGTCAAGTTTCTTAATTCAGGACAGGCTTGCATTAGTCCGAACAGAATATTTGTTCAGCGATCAATTATGGAACCATTCCTTATTACTCTTGGTGAACGGATAAAAAAACTGAAAGCCGGAGATGGCATGCAGGAAGGAATTACTATTGGACCCTTAGTAAACCAGCAAGCGATCGTAAAGGTGGACAAGCAGGTGCAGGATGCAGTGAAAAATGGAGCCACTCTACACTGTGGTGGTCAAAGACTAACGGATAACAATCTGGATAAAGGACATTTTTATGCACCTACTTTGCTTAGCGAAGTAACAAAAGACATGCTTATCTATCGTGAAGAAACATTTGGACCTGTTGCGCCAGTTATTGCATTTGATACGCAGGAGGAAGTATTGGCGATGGCTAATGACACGCACTACGGTTTGGCATCTTATGTCTACACCCGTGACTTATCTCGTGCTTTAAGAATGTTTGAAGGCTTGCAGTTTGGTATTGTTGGAATCAACGATATTAACCCCACTAGCGCCGCAGCTCCTTTCGGTGGTATGAAGGAAAGCGGTCTTGGCAGGGAAGGTGCGAGAGAAGGAATTGATGAGTACCTGGAAACAAAGCTGGGTGGAATTAGTATTTAGTTCAACTATGGCGTTAATGATCCTATTTTTTCTGCCTCGATAAAAATACGTTTAACGCTCGGATGTTGCTCTTTTATTTCACGGTCGATTGCAGAAATTGTAATTTCAAGTTCGTCGATAGATAAACTATCTTTGAAATCTATACTCAGGTTAACTAACACGTAGTCTGGTCCCATATGCATGGTAAGGACTTCGTTTGTGTGCATGACATTTGGATTATCATTCAAAATGGTTTTTATATCATTTATGACAAAAAGATTTGCTCTCTCGCCAATTAACAGCCCCTTGGTTTCATAGGCTAACCAGGCTGCCGTCCCGATCAGGATACAGCCAATAATAACTGAAGCCGCACCATCAAAGTAAAGGATGCCGGTATATTGGCTTAAGGCAATACCGCAGAAAGCCACTACTAAGCCAAGCATGGCGGCAGAATCCTCAAATAATACGACAAATATAGATGGATCCTTGGTACGTTTTACGGCTTCAAAATATCCCCATTTACCCTTAACACGCCTGAATTCCTTAAATGCCAGTAACCACGCTGCTCCCTCAAAAATCATAGCTAAACCGAGAACAATGTAATTGATTAGCGGGTTTTTAATCGGTTCCGGGTGAATCAGGTGCTGGATACCTTCATAAATAGAGATGCCTCCGCCCAGAGCAAATATCAGAATGGCAACGATAAAACTCCAGAAATAGATTTCCTTACCATGGCCAAAAGGAAAGTCTTCATCGGCTGGCAGAGCTGCGCGTTTGAGACCATATAAGAGCAACACTTGATTTCCGGTGTCGACCAGTGAGTGGATGCCCTCTGATAACATCGCTGAACTGCCGGTAAGAAAGGCAGCAATGAACTTCGTTACGGAAATTAATGCGTTGCCTATCAGTGCAGCAAAAATTACTTTTTTTGAACCCGTAGCCATTGTTTTGATTCTACTTTTGATTTCGCATGATAGCTACGGTAGTTTAGCCTGCCTAAGATTAAAATGGTTGCAAAGATGTCAGTGATGCCAGAGACAAATACACTCGCCTTTATCCTGAGGAATAATGCGGAAACGATCCCGGATAAGACGGCAATTACCTATAAAGATATTCATTATAGTTATCTTGAGCATTACCAACGAGCAGTAAAACTCGCTAGTTCCTTATCCAGTTCTGGTTGTAAAGCCGGGGACAGGATCGCCATCCTGGCAAAGAATTGTGTTGAATACCTGGAGTTATACAGTGCATGTGAAATTGCGGGCTTTATTATTGTTCCTGTCAATTTTCGTTTAACAAAGTCAGAAATCCAGCATGTTTGTGATAACACAAGTCCTGTTGTTTGTCTTTATACAGCTGAATACGAAAGTCCGATTGAATTAGTAAAACTGGAATCGAAGAGTATTCGAGCCTTTATTCGAATTGATGCGAGCAATAATGCACAAGATCAATATCAGGAATTGATTAACAGTGGCACCGCTCCGGACATAAACTCCAGCGAAAATCAGTTTTATATTCCTCTGGCATCGGATCCAGCCTGCATTATCCATACAAGTGGAACAACAGGACATCCGAAAGGTGCAGTGTTAAGCCAGTCCGCCCTGTATGGAATCGCGGACACCATTAGCACAGATGCCGACATTCAGTCAGATGACTATGGACTTCTGATGCAACCACTATTTCATGTTGGTGCAAAATTTCTACAGCTTGCACACCACATTCGTGGGGCAACAATCAAACTTGAACTAGGGTTTGAGCCTGCGAATGTCTGGCGGATACTAGCCAGGGAAAATATTACGACCATGCAATTGGTGCCAACCATGTTGGATATTTTGCTGGATGAGATTAAAGATGGGAATTATCCGCAGACGAAACTAAAAACTATTTTTTATTCAACGGCACCCATAAGAGAATCCCTGTTAAGACGCGGGCTTGAAGTTTTTGGTCAGGTATTTGTGCAGCAATATGGTTCTACCGAAGGAGGTCAAATCACGAGCCTGGCCAAACATCATCATATTAATGATGGTTCAGAGAAAGAACAAAAATGGCTTACCTCCGCCGGGACAGCCAACCCTGGCGTCGATATATCTATTGTAAACAACGAGGGTGTGGTACTGGCTGCAGGTGAACCGGGCGAAATAATAGTCAAACATTCAAATATCATGCAGGGTTACTGGAACGATATAGATTCGACGGCCAGCACAATTGTTAATGGCTACCTGCATATGGGCGATATCGGCTACCTGGATGAAGAGGGGTTTTTGTACATCGTTGACAGAAAAAAGGACATGATTATATCCGGTGGCGAAAATATTTATCCCCGTGAAGTAGAAGCGGCTCTTATTCAGCATCCGGCGGTTAGCGAAACGGCTGTTATTGGTATACCTGACGAGAGATGGGGAGAAGCCGTATTGGCTTTTGTTGTTTGCAAAGAAAATGAAACTGTCAGTGAAAATGACTTAATACAATATTGTAAGCAGCAGATTGCCAGTTACAAGAAACCGGGTGCAATTAAATATCTTGATGCATTACCCAGAATAGCAACAGGCAAAGTTGATAAAGTTAGCTTGCGTAGACCGTACTGGCAGAAGAATAAGGGCAATTTGATCTAGAGATATCAATTTTCATATTGTATCAAAATCTTC
>JABHFC010000324.1 GCA_018676275.1 Gammaproteobacteria bacterium
AAGTAAAAAAAGGTGACGTCGTTGAAGAAGACGATGTATTGCTTGTTATCGAATAATCAGAATAAATAGAGAACGATTTTATGTTTTTTGAACTCACAGAAGAACAACAATTAGTACAGGATACTGCCCGACGTTTCGCCGAGGAAGATATTCTCCCCTCTCAGGCAGAAGAAGAAAAGGCCCACGAATTTCGACAGGATAGAGTTGAACGTATGGGAGAGCTTGGCTTTTTATCCTGTGTACTTCCGGAAGAACTTGGCGGCAATGGTATGGGTTTTTTCGAATCTGTGCTGATGGCTGAGCAAATTGCCGAAGTCTCCGCATCCTGGCGTCTGCCTTTTAATATGCAGAATCTTGGTGCGCCCCTGTCGGTAGCCAAATTTGGAACCGATGAGCAAAAAGAAAAATATATATCTGGCTGGATTGAAGGCAAGAAAATGGGCTTCTTTGCAATGACAGAATCCAACACCGGTTCTGATGTTGCCAGCATGAAAACCCATGCCATTGATAAAGGTGATCATTGGGAATTAAATGGCAGCAAAATGTGGATAACGAATGCTCATGTCGGCGATGCAGGTTTACTTTATGCCTACACTGACAGGGAAAAAGGAAACAAGGGCATTTCCTGTTTTATTATTGAGCCAAAAAATACCGAAGGTATAACAGCCAAGGCTATTGAAACAAAGCTGGGTTTACACTGCTCTCCTACCGGTGAGTTTGTCTTTGAAGGTGCAAAGATCCCCAAAGATGCTCTTCTTGGCGAACTTAATAACGGGTTCAAAATGTGCATGTGGCAACTTGGAAACACTCGTATAGGTTGTGCGGCAGGTGCACTTGGTGTCGCGGGTGGCGCTTTAAAACATGCCATTCAATATGCTAACGAAAGAACACAGTTTGGAAAACCAATTTCGAAACATCAAATGATCCAGGCTCAAATAGCTGAAATGGTTGTAGAACACGAAGCGGCACAGATGCTTGTGTATAAAGCAGCCTGGTTAAAAGATCAGGGCAAACCAAACCAGTACGAAACATCTGTAGCAAAACTGGCTGCATCGGAAGCTGCCGTTCATGCTGCGAACGAAGCGATGAAAATTTTTGGCTCCTTCGGTTTTTCAACAGAATATCCTGCAGAGCGCTACTATCGTGATGCTAAATCTCTGCAGGTCGTAGAAGGTACTTCAAATATCCAGAAGATCATAATTTCAGGTATGGCCTGTGGTTTTACCGAAAACCGCTAATCTGCCTGACTACAGTAACAAGTAAGCTCTGAATGCATACTGCCCAGATGCACTTTAACGGTGCATCTGCTCTTCATGCAATAACAAGCCAATAAACATTCCCCAATACTCCTGTCGTTTTACTGATCTAGCATTGAAACGAATCAGTATCTCCTCCCTCATCCGTCTGGGTAAAAATTATAATAAATATATTGTTTATACCTTCTCGTAGAAATGGGTATCTAATAAATACATTCACGAGACACTTGATACAGTAGAAAACGCTTAATTTTCAGACAAATGGGGTTTACAATGTCCATACGGCACCGTATTTAATAATCTAATTAATTAAATGTCACCTGTTAAATCGCCAAATTTAACAGGGTCATCAATATCTAACTGGAAAACGGAATTCATACTCTTGACTGATAAATCTAAAAACAAACGCCTCACTCGAGAATCATGGGTAAAGGGTGCCTTTAATACTTTGTGCGAAGAAGGTATTGACCAGGTTCGTGTTGAACGTCTGGCAAAGAAATTGAACGTTACCAAAGGCAGTTTTTACTGGCACTTTAAAGACAGGTCTGAGTTGCTTGATGCGCTTATTGAATATTGGAACGATGAAATGACAAAAACGGTTCTGGAAAACGCCAAGATGTTTCATGGCGATCCAGTGCAAAGAATTTTCAGCACCCTGAGAGATATCATTAGTAACGAAAAAACGAAGCATGATCCGGTCTTCAGAGCATGGGCCAATCATGACCCAAAAGCTCAAAAGTATGTTGAAAAAGTTGACAAGCTAAGAACTTCTTTCCTGACAGATTTATTTGTTGATGCAGGGTTCAGTGCAGAAGAATCAGAAATTCGCGCCCGCATGCTCTATTACTATGTGCTTGGTGAAGCCTACGTCACAAAAAAGGAATCTCGCGCAGTTCGCCTTAAACGGATAGAAAGAAAGGCTGAAATATTTACCAACAAATCTTGATACCCGGAATAAATATCTCATGTTTAAATCAATTGAGGAAGTAGAGTCGCAGCTTGCAAAGCATAATTACATCACTGATCGGATGCTCGCTACCTCGATCTATCTCGCCATTAAAATGCAAAAACCATTATTGCTTGAAGGCGAACCTGGAGTTGGCAAAACTGAAGTAGCAAAAGTAATTGCAGAGCTGCTTGATACGGAATTGATCCGTTTGCAGTGTTACGAAGGACTTGATACGCAAACTGCTCTTTATGAGTGGAATTACCCAAGACAAATGCTGGAACTGCGTTTACAGGAAGCGCGTGGTTCCGAAAAAAATGAAATTGGCAATAATATATTCAGTGAGGAATTTTTACTGAAAAGACCCCTCCTCCGTGCTATTCAGTCAAACAACGACACTCCTCCGGTATTGCTAATAGATGAAATAGATCGATCAGATGAAGAATTTGAAGCATTCCTGCTGGAAGTTTTATCCGACTTCCAGATAACGATTCCAGAACTGGGTACTATCAAAGCCAAGCAGCCACCAATAGTTATCCTGACTTCGAATCGTACCAGGGATTTACATGAAGCGTTAAAACGGCGCTGCCTGTTTCACTGGATAGACTATCCTTCTGTTGAACGTGAAACCAGGATTGTTACTACCCGGATACCCGGTATAGAACGGAATCTTGCAGATCAACTGTGTCAATTCATGCGACTGATCCGAGAGCAGGATCTTTTCAAACTTCCTGGTGTTGCAGAAACATTGGATTGGGCTGAGGCACTACTCGCATTAAAAACAGATGAACTTGATGCCGAAGTTGCGGAAAAAACATTGGGATGTATTCTCAAATACAAAGCCGATACAGATAAAATACTGGGAAATGAAATGGCTGAGTTAATAAAACAGGTGAACCTCATTCCTAATGCTGACACAAGCCAATCTGAAAGCGAGCTAATGAAAAACTGGAATGATTAACTTTACCTGTATTCGCTGCCTCTTTTGTTAAGTCAGTATATGAGTTCGACTACCACCACACTAAGTAATAACTTTCTCGATCAGGTCATTCGCTTTTCCAGGATTCTCCATAATGGTGGTATACCAGTAAATTCATCCAACCTTATCGACCTCTGTCAAAGTTTTAATTATTTCAATATCGCTAACAGGAATGATTTTTATGCTGCCACTCGTGCAAACCTGGTGTCTAATGCAAATGATCTGGAAACATTCGATCTCTATTTCAAACATTTTTGGGAACATAAAATAAACCTGGATCAGGATGCTATCAGCGAAGAAGAAGCAGGTGCTGATAATGAGGAAATGGATGAGTCAAAAAGTGAACCCGTATTTACCGATTTGCCCCCACAAAATGAGAAAGATTCATCTCAGGACGCCAGTCCAAATGCATATAGTCCTCAGGAAATTCTGATGAAAAGAGACTTGGGGACGATGTCTGAAAAGGATATCGAGAAAGCCAGAAGACTTATTGCACCCCTGATTGCTTTATTTGCGGAACATCAGACTCGTCGTTATCAGCGTGATAAACGTGGTAACAGTTTTGACTTTCGACGTATGTTGCGTGACAACGCTATGATGGCCGGCGACAGTTTCAAACTTGCATATCGTAATAAGCGTATTAAGAAGACCAGATTGATGTTGCTTTGTGATGTTAGTGGCTCAATGCAAACCTACAGCAAATTTTTCATTCAGTTTATTTATGCCCTGAATAGAGAATTACCTGACTTTGAAGTGGCTGTATTTTCTACGCGCATGACTCCAATTACTGCTTACTTGAAAAACAAAAGTGTTGAGGAATCGCTGGATATGGTTTCGGATTATGTTCATGACTGGGCCGGAGGCACAAACATAGGCGCCAGTATCCAGGAGTTTAATGATAAATATGCACGGGATATGCTGCGTTCGCGAACCACGATGATTATATTGAGTGACGGTTGGGATAGAGGTGACAATGAACTACTTAAAACAGAAATGAAACGATTGCACAGACGCAGCCATAAACTTATCTGGTTAAACCCACTTCTGGGAAATACTTTATATAAGCCCCTATGTCAGGGGATCAAAGCTGCCCTGCCTTTCCTTGATTACTTTTTACCCGCCCATAATCTGGAGAGTCTTGCGTCTTTAGCGCGTACACTATCCAAAGTACAGGCATGAAAAAAGCACTTGAAATAGACCATACGCTTGCGTATGGTATAGTTGTATTTTAGGCTACCTGTCGTATAAAACTGAGTCAGGGGATAAACAAGATGAAGATAGAGAAAACCTTTACAGTACAAGCATCTCAAGATGAGGTCTGGAAATTTATCACTTCGCCAGAAAAGGTGGCGCCCTGCATTCCGGGCTGCGAAGGTGCAGAACAAACCGGTGAAAATACCTATAAAGCCAGTATTAAGGTAAAGGTTGGGCCTATCAAAACGCGCTTTGTTGTAGATATCGAAACAATTGAAGAACGTCCACCCGAATTTGCATCCTATATGACAAAAGGTGAAGAAGGCACAAAAAGTAGCCGGCTTAAGGCCTCTAGCACTCTGGCATTAATTGCTCTGGAAGACGGTGGAACAGAAGTTACCTATACCTCTGAAATAAATTTACTGGGAAGATTGGGTAAATTTGGCTCAGGTATGATGCAAAAAGTAGCTGATTCCATTGGCAACGAATTTGTTGCCGGTCTTAAAGAACAGGTAGAAAAGTAATTCCGGGGACAGTTTACTTAATTAATTCAAATTTGGATTAATTAAGTAAACTGTCCCCGGAATTAGACCCTATTGACATCAGTATCGGGAAAAAACTCAACAAAAATAAACCAGAACAATCTACTTTTCAGCGTATTCACACGCTTCAGTTGTACACCATCAGATGTTAGACCGAAAACATCGACATCAGTGATGGCCAGATTGGTTGAGTTATAAAAAGCAGTAATTGAATCAAACTCTTCGTCATAATCAACCACTACCTCTTCACCACCAATCCCAACATTAATCGTATTACCTTGTTCTTTAACAAAGTCCTTTGAATAAGCTACATGATCGCCATTGATGCTAATTGAATAGATCAACTCCTTCATCGGTAATCGCTTATCCTTGAAATCTATTGTAGGGAATGCCGGTTTATCATTATCAACCCAGTTAAGCCCAACGCCCCATAACATCATTACGTGACGTACTACCCTGTCCCAAATAGCTAAAACCGGATTCTCGGTAAAGCCCGCAATTTCATTTATAAAAACTCTGCCCTCAGGATAAAGTTTTTTGAATGAGGAAAAAGGCATGCGAATGGTCGGCCATTCACGCATTTGCTTTTTAGTTTCATCTCTTTCCATACTTCCCCAAATTTGCTGAATTGCTTCACCACTGTTTTTATCGAACATAACAAGGTTGTTCTTTAACTGCGTCATAACCGTCAGATCCAGCTTTTTGTTTTCAATTACCGGACTATAGGCGATACCAAGGTTAGTCAGACCACAATAAGTCATAATCACTTCCTCACCATCAATGGTATCGCCCTGTACTACGTGAGGTTGTAGCAAATAGTAATCTGAATAGGCATAAGCACCATTGTCAGTTTCCAGTACCAAAACATTAATATCATCGACTGATGCATAAGAGTCAGGTCCAAAATGTGCGAGATGTAAACTGCGTTGCATATAGTTTTCAGCTTCATCCACTGCTACGAAATTCGCCGCATGCTGTTGAGAACGAAACATCCACTTCGGATTGATCATGCCGGAGTAGTAATTGAAGACAAAGAATAGAACCAGGAAGCTCAACAAGACTTTGGAGCAAATCGCTTTTTCCTTCCACCAGACGAGTAAGGAGATTAACAAGGCAACGAAAGCTACTATTCCGATGACATGCCGGTTATACCAGATTGTCATGGTGAATTCGCGGGTTGACTGGACCAGCCATTGGCTAATATCCGCAAGGTCTTTAAAAATTATAAACGCACCCACCTGCGCTATTAACATAGCCAGCCAAAAAACGAGTTTACTTTGAGTTGTTGTCATGATGTTTATGTTGAAAGGTAAATCATCAAAGAGAACACGGAGAGCACATTGCTACTCCGTATATTTCTCTGGTCTATTGCGCCTCTAAAGTTCTACAACTTGCCCAATGCTTTTAAAACTTTTTCAGGGGTGATCGGCAGTTCGGTTATTCTGACTCCAATAGCATTGTAAACAGCGTTAGCTATTGCAGCAGCCGGTACTATCAGACACATTTCCGACATACTCTTTCCGCCGTAAGGCCCCGTGGGTTCATGTGAATCAATAAAAATAGATTCAATATTTGAAGGCATTTCCATTGCAGTCGGGATCTTGTAATCAAGAAAGTCCGCCGACAAACAAGCGCCGGTTTCCTGATCAAATTGCAGGTTTTCCATCAAAGCGTAGCCCATGCCCTGCTGGAAGCCACCTTCTACCTGACCTTCGGCCGAGTTCGGATGTATTACCTGACCTACATCAGCCGAATAGACTACGCGGAGCACTTCTATTTCACCTGTGTCTGTATCCACTTCTACTTCAATAAACTGGGCACCGACCGGGGAAGGATTAGATGGTGGGGCCTGGCTCGCTGTACCGATTATCGTGCCTTTTTCCGCGATGGTAGTTGGAGCAGGTCCTTGTTCGCCTACCTGAATAAAGGGCGATTCCGCCCGTGCAATGATATCCGTCATTGGCACCGCGGATTCCGGTACACCCTTCACCATAACCTTGCCATCTTCAAGAACTAAATCATCTGCATTGGCTTCCATCACCGCTGCTGCCGCTTTGAATAGTCTTTTTTTGGTTTCGACAGCGGCAGCCTTCGTTGCTAAACCAGCTGAGTACGTGGCCCGGCTAGCATGGGTCGGCGCATCAAAGGGAGCTGTATCAGTATCGGCATAAACGATTCTTACCTTATCAGCTGACAGGCTCAGTTCTTCCGCGACGACCGCCGTTAACATACTGATCTGTCCTGAACCAAGATCCACACAGGCAGATATAACATCTGCTGTACCGTCGCGATTCAATTTTACCGTAGCACCAGAGTGTTCATAAATATCCGGAAATCCGACACAGCCACTAACCCACAATGGATGAACGGCAAAACCGATGCCTTTTTTCTTTACTCCCTCTGCGCTTCCGGCTGCCTGTCGTTTATCAAAACCGATTCGTTCCGCACCCTGACGCAGGCATTCCTCAATTTTGTAACTGGCAAGTTTATGGCCTTCCAATACCGGATGAGGATCGCCTTCGCGATGGGTATTCTTAAGTCGAAACTCAATTGGATCGAGATCCAGTGTTTCACATATTTCATCATTCTGTGATTCCACTGCGAAGCAGCCCTGTGGCGCACCGTATCCACGATAACCACCGCCAATCATATTGTTGGTGTAAACCGTAAATCCTTCCCAGATCTGATTCGGGCACTTCCAGGGGAAAAAGGTACCGTATAGACCATGCACCATAATCACTTCTGAGCCATGTGTTGCATGGGCACCGCAATCGAGTATGCTTTTTATCTGGCGAGCAGTGTAGGTACCATCCTTTTTTACACCCGTCTTCAGATACACCTTGATCGGATTACGGGTTGTAGAAATGAAATCTTCACCACGACTGTGCTCTGCCCTGACCGGTTTACCTGTCTTAAGACTCAATAAAGCCGCTAGCCCTTCAATAAAACCGATATCCAGTTTGCCGCCGAAACCACCGCCAATATAAGTTGGCTTCACAACATTAACCATACTTTCCGGGATGTCCAGAGCGACAGCCAGCTTTTCTCTCAAGCCAAATGTGTGTTGCATGGATGAGTGTATGGTTATGCGACCATCCGTATCACTATCGGCGACACAAACACGGGGTTCCATATAGCAGGTATGCGCACGTTGTGTTTCATAGACGCCTTCGAAGATGTGATCAGCGTCTTCAAAACCCGCTTCCATATCACCAAATTCAAACGAAGGATTTTTTGCAATGTTGTTTGGTGATGCTTCATGTAACTGTGGCGCGCCATCTTTCATGGCCTCTTCTGGATCAAATACAGTTGGTAGTTCTTCGTATTCAACGTCGATAAGCTCAAGCGCCTGTTCCGCAATATCTTCACTCGAAGCAGCGACAGCTACCACGGGTTGTCCTGCCCAACGTACCGTATCACTCAACAGAATAAAATCCTGCACCATACTGGGGGCGTTGTAAGGCACAAAATAAACCGGCGTGAAATATTTTTTTGGCACCTCGTCAGGCGTCAACACAGCCCGTACACCCTTTAGTTTTTCTGCTTCTGAGGTATCAATACTCAGAATCTTTGCATGAGGGTAAGGACTGCGCAGAATCTTCATGTGCAACATGCCCGGCAATGTGTAATTCACAGGATACTTCTTACCTCCCGTGACTTTATCGTAGGCATCTGGTCGGGTGATACTTTTACCAATTACATTCGTTGTGCTCATAATTAAGCTCTCTATCTGTTATTAATAACTGGCAGCAGCCAATTGAATAGCTTCAACAATTTTTTGATACCCCGTACATCGACAAAGGTTGCCTGAAATTCCTTTTCGTATTTCTTCTTCTGTCGGTTTCGGGTTATCAGTTAGTAATTGTTTGGTCGCCATCATAATACCGCAGGTGCAATAGCCACATTGCACAGCGCCGGCATCGATGAAAGCCTGTTGGATTGGATCCAGTTCTCCTTCACTTGGCAATCCTTCAACTGTGGTAATTTTTTTGTCTTCTACTGACATGACCATAGTCATACATGAATACACAGCCTTGCCATCTACGAGGACAGTGCAACAACCACAACCACCTGAGTCGCAGCCTTTCTTTGTACCCTGCATACCAGCCTTATCACGTAAAGTTCGAAGCAAACTGTCATAAGGCTCGACTGCCAGTTCATGCACTTCGTCATTAATATCAAGTTCAATGATTTGTTTCATCGTAATCCCCTTAGCTTAAACGCTGCATTGCGCTAGCCAGCGCCCGCTTTAATAATACTTTGCCCATCGCCTTGCGATACTCAGCTGAGGCTCTGTGATCAGATAAAGGATCCAGGTCATTCAAGACTGCCTCTCCTGCTTTTTCGATAGCTTCCTCGTCGACCTTTGTTCCAACCAATGCACTCTCGGCTGAGGGGCTCCTGACGGGTGACTCACCTACTCCTCCGCCAAGAAATACTCTTGCCTGTTCACAATCACCTGTACCACTCATACTCAGGCAAACCGCGACGTTTATTATCGCCAGGTCGTTAGCATTGGTTTCCATTTTGATAAAGGCACTGGTAGTGGATCCTGCCGGTACCGGGATTCTTACACCGGTCACAAACTCATTTGATCCAAGTGAGTTTTCGAATAGGCCTGCAAAAAATTCCTCTAAGGGAATATCTCTGCTGCCACTGCTACCTTCCGCCTGCACGTTACCATCAAGAGCAAGAAGGCTGACTGGAAAATCAAAAAATGGACAGGATGAAGAAATGGACCCACCGACGGTTCCCGAATTCATAATCTGGGTTGGCGGATATTCCATTGCATCCTTGATTGCACCCAACCACGCTTGCTCCTTCACCTCAGGGCAGTTCTTTAACTGGCCAAGTAAAGTTGTTGCGCCAATATTTATTGCGTCACTACTAATATCAATTTTATTGAGACCCAACTTTTGAATATTGATCAACGCTTCAATACCGCTCAACAGGCCCCTGGATACCAGTCCATGCAAAAAAGTGCCTCCTGCAACAATTAATGCGCTGTCTTCGTGTTTATCCAGAAGCTCTATAACTGCCTTGCTGTCTTCCGGGCTGTAAAATGACTGTACGCTGGTTAATGCCACGATATTTCTCCAGTCTATTGTCTAAATGGTTGAAAAATAGTTGCTTTCGATACCTCTATCCAACATCAGTCATGATGAAACAGACTATTTATGACTGACCACTTTAAAGTTACGTCTGTGATTTCTTATAAAAATTGCTCGATTTTTGCTTTAATTTTCCAGTATCGATTGTCTTCAATTGTCCACTGGCGAGCTATCTAATACCCAATGTATACTAGGCTGGCAAGCATTACAGCTTTCCATCCGACAACAATAGTGACCGATGGCCTAATTGTCAATACGGTACCGTATTGTTAAGCTGTATTTTGTGCCAGAAAGTAGTAAGCTTGCCGTGCAACTGCTAAGAGTTTTGACTAATAAATCGACCTGACGAAGAGAGAGGCGAATTAGATGAGTGCGACCGCGCCAGTAACACAAGACCGAAAGAAAGTTTCAACCTATTGCTATCAATGCGTTAACGGCCCAGATTTGCTGACTGTTGAAGTCATCGATGGTGTTGCCACCAAGATAGAGCCGAATTACGACCTGAAAAATGAACACCCTGCGGACGGCAAGGTCTGCGTCAAACCCTTCGGTTTGATACAAAAACTCTACAATCCCCATCGCATCAAAGGCCCCATGAAACGTACGAACCCTAAAAAGGGTCGCGACGAGGATCCGGGTTGGGAAGATATTTCCTGGGAAGAGGCCCTGGATATCGTTGCGGAAAAGATGAACGCTGCAAGGAAAAAAGGCGTTCAGGATGAGAACGGCAATCCGCGCCTGGCATTCACTACCGGCGGTGCGGCAACTCCTTTCAAGTACATGGGCAGCTTTCCGGCTCTGTTATTCGCATGGGGACCGTTTGACCAAAGTCTTGGCGCTGGCGGCACAGTAAAATGCTATCACTCCGAACACATGTTCGGCGAGCTATGGCACCGCTCGTTTACTATCCTGCCTGATACACCACGTTGTGAATATCTGATCTCCTTCGGTAACAATATAGATGCCTCCGGAGGCGTGACTGGCGTTCGACGTCATGCTGATGCCCGGGTACGCGGTATGAAACGTATCCAGTTTGAGCCGCATCTCTCAGTTACCGGTGCCAATGCCAGCGAATGGATACCGATCAAGGTTAAGACCGATTCTGCCGTTATGTTCTCCATGTTGCATGTCATGATGCATGAAACAGCGATGGAAAAACTCGACGTACCCTTCCTCAGAGACCGCACCGCTTCTCCCTACCTGGTGGGGCCAAACGGTTTTTACTTACGAGATCCTGAATCAAAGAACCCGCTTTTGTGGGATAACAAAAGTGGCAAAGCAGTTGCTTATGACACGCCAGATACAGATCCAGCTCTACTCGGCTCTTACACGATTGAAAATGCCGTTGAAATAGGCGCTGATGAGGAAAGCTGGACACATCAAAATATCGAAGCAAGTACAGGTCTGGAGCTAACTAAACAACTGGTTGCCGAACGCACACCTGAATGGGCGTCGGAGATTTCTGATGTGCCGGCTGAGACTATTCGACGAATAACAAATGAGTATTTGTCTCACGCCCATATCGGCGAGACTGAAACTATCGACGGACGTGAGGTTCCATTTCGCCCGGTCGCCACAGTACTTGGTAAATCAGTCAATAACGGTTGGGGCGGTTATGAATGCGTCTGGGCACATACGATGATGCAGGTACTGGTTGGTGCTCTTGAAGTGTCCGGAGGCATGTTGGGCAGTACGACTCACCTGGCAGGTGATACAGACTGGGATAGAAATCTGACTGTAGATATAGGCGAAGATGGCTTTATGTCTCACACCTTTACGCCGACCAAGAAAGGAGAATGGAACGACGCACCTATCAATCGCCATGCTCAGGACAGCCTGACACCAATGGCTGGTAAAAATATGGGCGCTCAATTGTTTGGCTCCACCACGATAGCCTGGTTGCGCTTACAGGAACGCGCTGCTGCAAGCTGGCCAAAACCTAATCCACCGGATGTCTGGTTTGTGTATAAGTGCAACCCGGCAATATCTTTTTCTGAAACTGAACTTATGGGCGATGCGATGGCGAAATTTCCATTCATTGCTGCTTTCGCCTACACATTCGATGAAACAAATCACTACGCCGACATTATCATGCCAGAAGCAACTGACCTGGAAAGTGATCAATTACTGCGTATTGGTGGCGGTCATTATTTCGAGAATCATTGGGAATCAGAAGGCTGGGCATTGCGCCAGGCTGTTGTACCTCCACAGCATGATTCGAAAGATTTCAGCTGGATTGCTAATGAATTGGCAAGACGCACAGGTTTACTCGAGGCATATAACTCCGTTATTAATGGTGGTGGTTGTGGGGTCTTCCTTGAAGGCGAGGGTTATGACTATAATCTGGATATCAGCAAGGAGCATACACAGGAAGAAGTCTGGGACGCTGTTTGCAAGGCCGCCACACATGATCTCAGTGCTGGCAAGGAAGTACACGATCTGGAATGGTTCCGTGAAAACGGTTTCAAAACCCGTCCTTATTCACGCCTGAACTGGTACCTATACCCTTTAATCGAAGATAAAGGTTTGCGTTTCGAATTACCTTACCAGGAACGCTATTTCCGCATGGGTAAAGAGCTAGCCAATCGATTACATGAAACCGGTGTGGATTGGTGGGATCGCCAACTAGCGGAATATACGCCGTTGCCACAATGGCATAACCTCGAGAAACTCTGGGACGAACTTATCGAGAAAAATCACGATGTAAAAGCAGCCGATTATCCTTACTGGTTATTAACCGGCCGTAGTATGCAATACGCCTGGGGCGCCAATGTTGGCATACAATTAATGAAAGAAGTTGCTGACAATGTCTTCGGTCACGATGGTGTGATTATGAATGCCGGTAGGGCAAAAGAAATGGGTATAGAAAATGGTGAAATTATAGAGGTGACCTCGCCGATTGCATCCACACGTGGAATAGCTTGTTTGCGTGAAGGTGTAAGACCCGATGTTGTGGTCATGCTCGCCCAGTTTGGCCATTGGAAAACGCCTTATGCCAAAGAAATGAAACGGCCCAGTCTTAACAAGCTGGTACCGATGAATCAGGATTATATTGACGGCGGCGGTGCCAGTATTGATGGCACCAAGGTCTTTATCAAAAAAGTAGGAGCTGCTTAGATGACACGCTATGTAATGATTGCTGATCTAAATCGCTGCGTCGGTTGTCAAACCTGTACCGCGGCCTGTAGACATACTAATGCCACACCACCTGGGGTGCAGTGGCGTAAGGTGTTGGATCTGGAATGGGGTGAATACCCTGATGTGGAAAGATTATTCGTACCGGTAGGTTGCCAGCATTGCTCTGATCCACCTTGTATGCATGTCTGTCCGAGTACCGCTACCGGCCAACGAGACGATGGTATTGTTACCATTGA
>JABHFC010000325.1 GCA_018676275.1 Gammaproteobacteria bacterium
ACAGGAGTTAAAGTTATGATTTGTACCTACCGTCGTTCAGCTCAATTATTTATTACCCTGGTATTGTTTTTATCAATATCCTGTCTCAACGTTTCAAGCGCAGAAAGCTCTCCACGAGATGTATTTTTCTATTTCATTGAGAAATATGTGCGCTACATACAAAGCGAAACAGGAGAAATGAATCTTGATCGTTTTGGTTTTGAATCATTCGTTTTCAGGACCGGGGCTGGTGAAGTAAATAACCCACACATTATAATACCGGAAGATAAAGGCAAGATTGATCTCAAAAATGGTGGTAGGGTTTTTATATTTAATGATGGTTCCCATGATTCCCAACAGGCATTGAACAATAATTACCCTGATGGTAGTTACTACATTTCTTTTTCAACACCGCATAGAAAAATTCAAAATCAGCCCTTAGATATTTCGGGCACGGGAAAACTCTCTGACTACCCACCATTGCCGAAAGTTCAGCTATGGCAAGGTGGTGAAAAAGCAAATCCTGGAAATCTTGATGTGAATAAGGATCTAACTATCACCTGGACACCGTTTAATACTGCCAGGAAGGACCCAAACAATATTCTGGATGATTTTATTCTGTTATTACTTGAAGATTGCGAGGAAAATCTGCTGGGAACCAGTGGTTTGCCCTTTACCGATGAATATCTACATGCAGGAGATACGACCTATACTTTTCAGCCCGGTATATTATTACCTGACAGGGCCTACACATTGGAAGTAGAGCATTTGCGTATAACAGATACGGTCATCAGTAACGACATACCTGGTCTGGGTGTATACGCAAGTGCCACAAAAGTGGAGATTCAAACGACTGGGGAAGCCAGCGTTTTGTCTTGTGAGGAACAGAAACAAAAGGGTTGAAACAGGTAAAAGCCAGTTAATGTCAGAACATTATTTCTTTGTATTAATGTTTCTTCGACAGAATATCAGCTACGACTTTTTCAAATTTGAGGGCGCGACCGCGAGCAAGTCCGGATTCGATTCGCTCTGCTGGAAATTCTTTTTGCAAAAGTGCCAGTGTAGGATCAGCAAACATATGCAATGCTTCTTTTGGCGCAGCTGAATGCGCATACACCAGACCTAGTAAGTCCAGGGCGCGCTCGGTCTCACCTGCATCGGCAGCAATTTCCGCAAGCGCAGCCAGTATTTCAAGGGCTGCTGGTATAGCATTAATTTCCACTGCCATTTTAAGAGAACGCTCATAATGCTGTAGCGCTGTTTGTGTATCGCCCATCATCGTCATGACATGACCTAAATTATGGATCACCATTGTCATGCCAAAACGATTATCGATGGACTCGTAAATACCTAGCGCCTGCTGGTAATGCTTGATAGCGGTTTCATATTGACCATTCAGTCGTGCATTCTCGCCAAGAATATTACGTGCACGACCTTCTGTTGATGGATCTTCTGCTTTTTGTGCAATCGCTACGGCGTCAAGAAGTTCGCGTTCAGCTTGTTTGAAATTTTTATTTAGCGCAGCAATTGCACCTAACCATAACCTGGCGAAAGCCAGTTTAGGTAGATCATTAATGGCGGTTGTCAGGACAACTGCTTTCTGCAGGTGTGAAGTTGCAGACTCGAACAGGCCTTGTTTGAATGCATTTTGTCCCAGTTTAACCAGTGCCTCTGCGGCCAATTCATCTTGATGCAGACGGTCAGCAGTCTCCAGACAAACCAACAAACTTTCATCAGCTTCGGGCCAGTGCCCCTGTTCAATGTAGACAGCACCTAGCTGACAATTCAGAGTGGCAATTTTAACCTGGGGTTCATTTTCCAGATGTTCATTCAGCAGTTCTAATGCACTTTTCAAATCTGCAAGAGCTTCAACGTATCTACGTTGTTCTGTTGCCTGCCGGGCGGACTGACTGAGTTGTTCAACCTTAATCAGTCTTTCATTTAGTTTTTGATAAGACACTGCATTCCCGTCTTCAGCAATTACATTGGGTATCATGTTCAGACATAAGCTGAAAAAAAGTAAGTAACGACACAATCCGGTTTTAATCAAGTAATGTTCAGCCATTACGATTTTATTTACATTCAAAATTCTCTGCCTTGTTGGTGCTGCCTTTACCAACATAGCTGGCAACTTTAGGATAAGGGCAAAGAGGACGGCTACGGGTAACTTTACTTCCTTTCAGGCGTTTGCCAATGATTCTGTCTGGCGCATGTCCAGCTTCTACCCAGTTAATGAGACTGGTCATACCATCAAAACGATCGACGTTATAACCTCCCTTGCAATGAAACATGCCGGGGATCATAAACAGGCGTGCAAATTTAGAGGTGTCAGGACCTGTGGTTTGTAGTACTTCGTCGTAGTATTTTTTAATGAAGTAGGGATTAACACCTACATCTCCCCAACCAGTATAAAGGAGCAATTTACCACCTCGTTGTTGGTAAGGACTCAAATCGGTTTCTCTACCCGACAGCATGGCTGCCTTCACATCCAATTTCGGCAGTGCTGTTTCCAGCTCAAGTGCACGCCAGTCGAATTCCGGTTCATCCGTATCAAATAACACGTAGCGAAACCAGCTATCCATGATCAATTGTGATACAACAAGGCCTCGTTTATCCGGTATTACCCTGCCTTCCCATGCAGAAGCAGGTGAGCTCGGGATAAATGAGTGTCGCTTATATGATAAGCCCGTTAGTTCCGCGCCAAGCGGCAGGCCAGGTGCGATTTCTCTTCCTTGATATTGCATACCTCCGTAAGCCCGGCTTAGCCCGGAAATTTCCCTATCGGTAAATCCTTTTTTACCCGAGTTATCACGAGGCAGATCCCGTTCGGGCTTGAAATCAATAGAAGCGGGATTATTGATGACACCATCCTTTACTCCATCCATTTCGTCGTATTTTTTCATGATAATTTTACCCAGCATTGTCAGGCGCTTATTATCAAACTGCATGATTTCCTGTGCTTTATTTATATTCCAGAAATACAACAGCAAGTTGGCTGGATCGGAAACAGGTGCACCAGCGAGGATGCCGTCGAAGTCATCCGGGAAACGTTGTGCTGCTTTTAGCCCCTGTCCGCCACCAGTGGAGCAACCATCGAAATAGGAATACGCGGCCTCGCGACCATAATAGCTTTCGATCATCTGTTTGACGACGATCGTATTCAGATGCAGGGAACGATAGCCGAAATCCAGTTCCCGTTGCAGGTTATTTTTAGCCCATGTGCCACCTTGAAAGGATGCTCGATCATGACCCATATTGCTGAAGCTGGCGACGAATCCACGGCGAACTGCAGCATTCCTGATATCTTTTCCATAATAATCATAGATAGATTCTCCCCCATCATTACCATTACCATGGATATATAAACGCCTGTTCCAGTTGGAAGGAAATTGCACTACAAACTGTATCTCAGGTGCGATAACACCATAGACAAGACAATGTTCGGGGACATCGTCTTTCGCTGCAGTAAGCGTTGCGGAAATTATACTCACGTTTGCATCTGAACTATTTAGCAGAGCCTGACAGTTCAGCAAAGGATGTGCAGGGGAAAAGGAATATTTTACTTTTGACTCTACTGCGTTTGTGAAACTGGAACCGTTTCCAAAAGCGGCAATAGTTGGAGAAAGGCTTGTGAGTATTGCAAAAGACAATATCGTCACAAAAGTTGTTGTCAATAGTTTCATTTTTTATTCACCTTTTTATTCGGAAGTGCACAGACAAAATTTTCTGCTTTATCAGTACTACCTCGTTTTCTATATCTGGCTACTTGCGGGTAGGGGCATAAAGGACGTGTACGTACAACTTTACCTTCTTCGATACGCGCCGCATCAATGCGATCGGGGGAGAGCCCTGCTTCCACCCAGTCTATCAAGGTAGTCATCACATCAAAGTGATCGACGTTACGACCGCCACTGCAGTGAAACATACCGGGTACCATGAAAGTACGAAAGAATGACTGTGTGTCCAGCCCCATGGTTTGCATTACCTGCTCATAATACTGCACGGTCATAATAGGGCTGACGCCGACATCAGCCCAACCATGATACATAAGTATTTTATTTCCTCGATCCATATAAGGACTGAGGTCTTTGCTTTTGGCGTTCATTATGTGACCCATTGTCTGCATCAGCTCCAGATCATTTTTCAAATCCAGCTGCTGCCAGTCGTAATCAGGGTTATCTGTAGGAAAAGCCATGTACTTAAGCCAGGACTCCAGAATCTCGAGGGTCATGTTGTAGCCTGAACCTTCCTGATAAACACGTGCTGACCAGGGAGATGCTTCATTGCTTTTTTCATAGGTTCGGCCGGCATCACGGACGCCAGGTAACTCCGCCCCGATCGGCAGGCCCGGTGCAATTTGTTTGTTCTCAATTCTTGGGCCTTGATATATGCGCGTGAAGGCTTCAATTTCCTCATCAGTGAAACCCTGTTCACCCGAGGCGTCACGAGGTAAATCCCGTGCCGGTTCAAAATCAATCGCGAGAGGATTATCGATTACCCGATCGTTAACCCCATCTACGCTATCAAATTCATCCATTATGAAATTGCCTAGCATTCTGACACGCTCTGCCGTAAGCGTTGTCTTCGCTGTTGTTTCCTGGTTCCACCATGATTGCATTTCAATCGCGGGTAAATCGTAGAAGGGCGCCCCCACAGCGATACCATCAAAGTCACCCGGGAAACGTTGTGCTGCAACCAGGCCCTGACGGCCACCGCCAGAACACCCTTCAAAATAGGAGAATGCAGGCGCTTTGCCATAGTAAAGTACACTCAGTTGTTTCGCGATCACGGCAGTTAAATGTATAGAGCGGTAACCGTAGTCAATTTCTTTCTGAATATTGTTATGCGCCCAGGAAGCGAAATGCGCATCCTCACCGTGACCAGTATTGGTAAAGGCGGTAACAAAACCAAGACGCCGTGCTTTGGCTCTGTCTTCCACGGCATAATCACTGATAACAGACTGACCACCAAAACCACCGTTGCCGATCATATACAGTCGTCGATTCCATTTTGCCGGCAAGTTTACGATGTATTGTATTTCCGGGGCAATCACACCATGGATTTCACAATGTTCAACTGCCCCCCCTTCGGCCGGAATCAGTCTTGCAGAGATAACACTATGGTTAACATCACTTATACGATTGAAGTCACCGCAATTGGCGATAGGAGTGGAGGAGGTGCTTATATAATTAACAAGACCTTTGCCCACCGCGGTGAAACTGGCACCGTTGACGTCTGCTGCCTCTGTATCAAGCGGCTTGAAAAGAAACAGGCAGCAGACAGCTGCAATAGAATGATAAGTTTTTAGTGAAGTCATGGTGTTACACATTTGAAATTTTCAGCCTGGTTTATATCACCTTCGCCTTTGTAGCGAGCTACCTGTGGGTAAGGACAAAGAGGGCGAGTCCGGGTGATTTGATCATTTTCTACAGATGATGCGGTAATGCTCTCTGGCATAATACCGGCTTCGACCCAGTTGATTAAATTTGTCATCGTGTCAAAGCGGTCCACATTCCGACCTCCGTTACAATGAAACATACCCGGTATCATAAAGGTACGAAAAAATGATTGCGTTTGTACACTCCCCATTGTTCGCATGACCTCCTCGTAATATTGCACCGTCATAATGGGACTTACACCAATGTCAGACCAACCGTGGTACATGAGTAATTTCCCGCCACGATTCTTATAGTCATGTAGATCGGGGTTATCTGCGTTGAAAATGGCTGACATAGGTTGCATCCGCGACCAGTCTTTTTCCATATCCAGTTTTGTCCAATCAAACTCCGGGTCATCATTATTGAAGGCCATATATCGAAGCCAGGGGATTAGTATGTCCAGTTGTTGGTTATAGCCTGATATGTCAGGGTAGAGACGTGAATTCCAGGGCGATAAGCGCGGCGATTTATCGGCGGTGCGACCAGCATCGCGCTTGCCCGCCAGTTCTGCTCCAATCACTATTCCAGGTGCGATTGCATTACCCTGCAGACGCGGGCCGGAATATAATTTGGTCAGGGTTTCGAGCTCAGCTCTGGTAAATCCCTGTTGACCGTTTTTATCTCTGGGTAGATCACGTGCAGGTTTGAAGTCGATTGCCAGTGGATTGCTGATAACACCATCTTTGAGACCATCAAGATCATCAAATTTGTCCATAATAATATTGCCCAGTAATACTACTTTCTCAGGGCTAAGTGGTGTCACTGCCAGGGCCTTCTGATTGTGCCAGTACTGCATAAGAATGCCTGCCAGGTCATAAAATGGAGCACCCACTGCGATACCATCAAAATCGTCCGGGAAACGCTGCGCCGCAACCAAACCCTGGCGACCACCGCCTGAACAACCGTCAAAATAGGAATAGGTGGCAGGTTTGGAATAATATGTTTTTATTAATCGTTTTGCTGTTTCGATACTTAAATGTACGGCACGAAACCCATAGTCGACTTCTTTTTCCAGATCGTTATAGGCCCAGCTAGCATTATGTCCATCGGCACGATTGTGACCCGTGTCAGTAAAAAGAGTAGCAAACCCTTCTTGTAGAGCAGGATTTGATAATCTGGTTCCATAGGCGCCTGTGACCGACTGCCCCCCATAACCACCATTGCCATGCATGTATATACGCTGGTTCCAGGTATCGGGTAACTTTAGTACGAACTGGATCTTGGGCTTAATGAATCCATGGATGATACATATAGCTGGAGTGTTATCGTTTGGCTTACCAACAGTCGCAGAAATTATGCTGAAGTTTGGGTCACTTTGTTCTACCAGTGTCGTACATTGTTGTGCTGGCTGTAAATTCGCAGCACTTAATTCCACCTGCAGTTCGGATAAGTCAAGAAAATTACCGCCATGAGTGGCCTGGGCGAGGACAAGCGATGATAAAAACATGCTGTAAATACCGATATAATACTTTAATAAATACAGAGAGCTGTGAGCAAGACTTGATGATAAAGACGTTGAGAAATGTCTACCGCGCATAGTGAGCTGTCTGTTCATTGGAGTGAATACTGTATACAATGATAATCAATACTATAGCCGGGATCAATGTGATCTGAACGGAGATCAGATCTGATATTTTGTTGCGCAGGAAAGATGTGCTTAGTTGCTTCAAAGCATAGATTTTTAGTGGCAAGATGTGCAGCTTTACAGATTTGATGGTTCTTAAAACGTAAACGGTTATTTCAAATACAGGGTGATAGCATGGATAAAGGTAAGGGCACTGTTGTTCAATCTGAACGATTGCGCGATCAAATTTACAGACTAATCAGGCAACAATTACGTCTTGGAGCTGTTGTGCCAGGAGAACGTCTTAAAGAGGTTTCATTAGCAAAGAAACTGGGTGTATCACGCACACCCATACGTGAGGCTTTATTCCAACTTGCCAGTGATGGTCTACTGGTAGAGGCTGATCGGGGCTATATGCTACCGATTCACACTGTTGAGGAAATAGTAGACAGACTCGAGATTCGCAAGTTACTGGAGCCTGAAATTATACGCCGCGCTTGTGCGGAAGCCACACCGAAACAGATAAAAGCATTAGTGAAAGCCGTGGAAGAAGAAAAAAAATATATTGATGTAGTTGACCCTGGTAAGTTTATTGGTGCACACGCCCACTTTCGTGAGATGCTTTTGAGTACGTGCAAAAATAGACTTCTCGCGCGCTCTGCAGAATTATATGACGATCAATATCAGAGTTTTCGCATCTGGGGTTTACAAGATCCCAAAAATCGAAAATTAACAGCCACATCACATGAAAAAATTTGTAACGCTATTAAAAGTAATAAGCCGAATGATGCGGACAAGACTTTTCAACAATTAATAAGTAAGGTTGAAGATTTACTCGAAGACTACCAGAAAGATATTGAGCAATAAGATTTTATAATAACCGGTTTTTCAATAATCGAATATTTTTAATTATAATTACTTTAGTAAATCATCTGTATCAACTTCCCGGAATAATACTGTCGCAGGAGTAACGATTAATGTATCGAACAAAAAATTTATTTCTTGTTCTTCTATTTGTTTTCTTCGTGCATCAAAAAGTAGTGGCCGACGCGGAGCAATGGTTTCCTTCCAAATATGGTGCTGATGATAGTATCGGTGCAGCCAACAACCTTTCAAGTGACAAGATTCTGCAGGCGGCCAGACTGATCAAAAAAGGTAAGAGCTATTCACTGGCTATCGATACAGGCGCAGATACATTAGCGCCACCTTTTCGTTCTTTTCAGATGCATATTATGCATCCAGGTGATGGCACTGGCGCACCCGCAGGATCGCTTCAAGCAACTGCAAACGATGACATGATGATAGTTTGGCCCGGGATCGGTACGCAGATAGATGGCCTCGGACATGCAGGGATTAATCATCAATATTACAACGGCGTTCATGCCAGAGATTTTGTTCGTTCCTCTGGCTTGCTTAAATACGGCACACATACTATTCCTCCAATAGTAACGCGAGGTCTGTTACTGGATATGGCCGCTTTTCTTGGCCAGGATATTTTGCCTGCTGGAACCGCCTTTGGACGCAAGGAAATTGACGGCGCTGCAAAACGCCAGGGTTTGCGTATTGATAAAGGAGACGTAGTTATATTTCATACTGGTTGGATGAAAAATTATGAGAAGGGGGCGAAAGCCTGGTTATGGCAGGGCTGGCCAGGTCTAAATGATGAGGGTGCAAAATATCTCGCCGATCTTGGCGTGGTAGCAGTAGGAGCAGACAATGCTGGCCTGGAAGTCTGGGACGGTAAGGGAGGAGCACCGGGAGCAGCCGTTCATCAGACACTGCTAAGTAAAAACGGCGTATATATTATTGAAGGTGTATGGACACTGGATCTGGCTGCAGACAACGTAGATGAATTTCTGTTTGTACTTGGACAACCTAAATTTGTAGGTGCAGCGCAAATGGTTGTTAATCCGATTGCGATAAATTGATATATCCATTTCATGTTAAAGAATGATTCCAGGGTTGCTATTGTTACTGGTGCCACCGGGAGTATCGGCAGAACTATTGCAGAACATATTGCCAGTTCAGGCTTACGCGTAGTTGTACATTATCATTCGGATAAGACTGAAGCCGATGCAATAGTGGAATCGATAAATAATAATGGTGGTGATTCTCTAGCGATCGGTGCCGATATTTCCAGTATCGACGATGTCGAGAAATTATTTGCACAGACCATCAAACATTATGGTCGTGTAGATGTAGTCGTAAACAATGCGGCACCTCATTTAGGGGATGCAAGTCCTGTCGTTGAGACAACAGAAGAACAGTTTGATTTATTTTTTGACGTTGTTGCACGTGGGACATTCTTCATGTTAAGAAAAGCAGCGCAATGTCTCGAAGACAACGGCAGTATTATCAATATATCGAGCACAATGACGACAATGACCGTGCCGGGTTACGCAGCATTTGCAGGCAGTAAAGCAGCCGTTGAGCGATTCACCCTGGTACTGGCTGCAGAACTAGGACCGAGAGGTATTAGGGTCAATTGCATTGCACCAGGTATCATTGATACCGAGGAGCTTGAGCGAAATCGACGGCAACCCCAGCAGGAACAGCTTGTCCAAAAGTTGATCAAGATGACGCCGCTGGGACGTTTGGGAGAAACTACTGATGTCGCCGGGGCAATCCGCCTTCTGATCAGTGAAGAGGCTTACTGGATAAATGGCCAGATTATCAGAGTCAATGGTGGTTTAACCTGATACAACAGTTCTACATTTCATTTTTGTCAGCTTCACTACTACACGAATACCAAAACTACCGCGCATCTACTCAGGGGCATTCATCAGACACGTTTTCGCCGGTGGTATGGATGTAAAGTTTGGTTACTGAACCATAGGAGGCCAGTTCCGGCATGTCCATATAATCATTCGAGTAGACAATATTAATATGTTCCACCCTCGGTCTGTATCTGCGACCTGATTTCAGGGTGCCAGCAGGCACAGTATGTTGTGTATCTCGAAAGGTAAATGCCGGTTTGTCACCATAAAAGGGGAGAGGAGTACGATTGATGGTCTTGCCGTGACAGTCTTCAGTGACGACCGTAATAACGTCATCCAGAATCCCATTGGCATCTGCTTCACCTATAGTGAAAGGTGACCATTTAATTAGTAGATCAAGATCTGCATTAACGGCATTAGGAGAAACAATCTGATTATTTTGATAAAGGGTTAATTTCGGGGCGGGCGCGATATCTGTATTCCCCCCTTTTCCGGCAAGCTTTAGAATGCGATTATTGATTTCACCGTGTTCAGTGACAATATCAAAGCGATAAAGGCCATTGGGAAAAGCTTCGTCAAGTTCAGCTAAACTGTTAAGCGGACCACCTTCAGCGACGAGCAGATAGGCTTTGTCTTTTAGTTCATATTGTTTGCCATTATCATCAGGTCCCGTCATGGTAGCTCTGTGGATAATACCTTCAGGTTTTCTGAAGACTTCACCATTATAGTAGTAGCCTAGAGTAGTTATTTTTCCATCTACATCCTGCTCATGGAAAGCAAATTTCTGAGCAACATAAAATGCCACATCAGGGTGCTCTGCCTGTGCTATTGGAACAATAGATATGGCGAAAAGAACAACAAAAGCGATGTATAACGGGCGATATAACAATTGTTCAACAAGCATGATTTCTTCCTTCAGTTTATGTGTCAACAAACTAGCAGACCTGATCTTTAAACATAGGAGCATAATATTAAGGTATACTGTATGCAATAAAAAATACAAATAAAAGAAAATCAACCAGTCATGTTTAATCGTTTGATCGTTCTCCCTATCCTGATCACCAGCATATTAATGTTGCATGCTGCACAAGCCGGAGGAGGAGACGATATCGCCTCTGTCATGCAGACTTTTAACGGACTGGAGAACGCCATCGAAAGCGGTGATTTAGAAAGTCTGATGTCCTTTTATCATCATGAAGTCGTAATCTACCCGCCTGCAAAATCAGCGATTGTGGGTACTGCGGAAAACAGGCGTCGGTTTGTATCACGACTGGATAAATTCAATTACGAGGTAATTCAAACTGCCGATGAACTTAAGATACATGGTGACATTGCACATTTAATCGGACGCTTCCGTATCGAAGGACATGCCAAGTCAGGCGAAGATAATGTAATAGCCATCGGTCGTCATCTGCTGCTGTTTAAACGTTCCAGTCGTGGCGACTGGAAAGTGTATCGTGACATCTACCAGAAGCTTCCGGCTTCTGATCCCTTAAGCAAAAAGGATGTCGAATAATGTTGAGCTACTCTGTGCAAAAAATAGTTATTCGGTCACTTCTACTCTCCTGCCTGATGTGTTTTTCCGCTGTAATAAATGCTGATGATGACAGGGACAGCGTTGTACAGATGTGGTCGGCATTTGAAACGGCGATTGAAGCTGGAGAAGTCGATCCTTTAATGCAGTTTTATCACGATGATATTGTAGTTTATGTGCCGGGTAAGCCAGCGGCTGCAGGAAAAGTACTCAATCGAAAGCGAAACCAGGAACGCTTCGACAATTTTACGTTTGTATCCACACAAACCCTGGACGAAATTGAAGTACATGGTGATACGGCTTTTTTAAGCGGGAATTTCTGGATCGAGGGTAAGGCAAAACAGGGAGATGGTGGCTTCGTTGCCACGGGTCGTCATATTGTTTTACTCAAGCGGGAGGGATCGCGAGGTTGGCAGGTGTATCGTGATTTTTATCAGGCCTTGCCTGAAGACGCAAGGCTTCCTGTTGTGGACTGATAAAGCATAAATCAACGGCTCTGCTACAAACTTCCACCTGGTTATTTTTAACTTTCACGAAAATGTTTTTGACGGACTCCTGATCATTTCTTTCCTGGTAATCCATTCTAATGTGAGACCCTCGGGATTCAGTTCTCGCCAATGCACTGGCGGCGATACTCTTCGCAACAGGTAACATTAGTCGCAACTCCATTGCATCTAACAATTCCGTATTGTATTTTTCCTGATCAGAAATTGCTGCTGCCGGCAATCGACCTTCTATTGAGTCAAAGGTATCAAGCGCCTGTTTAAGTTGTTCCTCAGTTCTGACTGGGCCTGCTTTTTCCCACATCGTATTTTGTAATTCTCTTTTGAGTTCGACGATTCTATATTTGCCTGAGCGACCCGGCAGAGACTGGAGTTCTGCAACTGTTGATTCCACCAGAGAAGTATCAGCCTTACAATCAGCTTGTTTCGCAGCCTGCTCGCAGGCTTTTTTCGCCGCTCTCTTGCCGAAAATAAGAGACTCTGTAATCGCGTTTCCTGCCAGACGGTTACCGCCGTGTATACCTCCGGCAACTTCACCACAGGCATATAAATTTTGTGTGCCCTTGACCTTGCCCCATTCGTCTATAACGATACCACCCATGAAATAATGACTGGTCGGGTACACATCCCATGGCTCGTCCCAGTTGCCTGCTCCGGCACCATAAGCTTTTCTAACAAGGTTGTTATAGATTTTAAAAATCCCTTTTGTGTATTGTTTATACATAAAATTGCTCTTTGGATCTGTCTTGTTGCCTTTCAGATCGAGCAGGCAGCCGCCGTGTTCTGTACCATCACCTCTTGCCACGGCCATGCAGATAGCATTCGCTACCTGCGCGCGTGTCTTTGATCCTGGATTGGCCAGAATTTCTCTGCCTTTGGCATCAGTTAACTTACCGGCCGGACTGGCGATAGAAGGTTCTGCAACGGCGATACCAGCCAGACCTGGTGGATGGGTCAGACCATAGGGAATAAATTGAATCTGTTCCATGTCCACAAGTTCTGCACCGCTCATCAGTGCCAGCGCATACCCGTCTCCGGTACATGCCTGTGAATTATCAGTATAGGGATAATACATCCAGCCCCCACCACCAGTGGTAAGAATGACCTGCTTTGCATAAATCACCAGAATTTTTCCGGTTTTCAGTTCATAACAGACCGCACCTGTTACTTTATTGCCATCCCTTAACAGATCATAGACCATGGTTTTTTCCAGAATATTGATACCCTCAGTCTGGTTTAGTCCATAACGTAGTCCCTGTCCCAGACCCGGTCCGGTGTTTGGGAAGATAATGCAGCGAGGCCAGCTATGCCCACCGTGCTGAATCAATGAGTCAGTGGTGATATTTCCATCTTCATCCCTGTTCATTACGCCGCCCATACGTTCGAACATGGGCGTAGTATGTTGGGTTTCGTTGGCAAACATCTTACAAAGATGTTGATTGCTTAAATAATCTCCCCCTACCACCATGTCCCTGAGCAGTAATTCCTGTTGTTCAGCCGACATATTTGGCTCGCCGTAGACCATGGTGCCGCCAATAATCCTGGAGTTACCGTAGCTGACGTTATCTTTTGAAAGTAAGATGACACTGGCATCTGCTTCAGCGGCATAGATGGCAGCAGTAACACCGGCACTGCCTCCGCCAATAACTAATATATCGCAATTTTTCTCATTCATTTTTCTAGCACCTGTTTTGAACTGACAATCACTTCTCTTTAATCAATAATAATAAAGGATCAATTACCATTTTCTTTAGTGGGATACCGGCGATACATGCAACACAGTTTTTATGTCCGCAACTTAAACAGTTTTCTATTCCCATTTCCTTCGTTTGCGCAACTCTGTCCAGCGTATCTCTTACATCATTATGTAATTGAGCTAGC
>JABHFC010000326.1 GCA_018676275.1 Gammaproteobacteria bacterium
AAATCGATCATAAAGAAGAAATACAGTGAACGGCACGATGAAATACTGGATGTAACCATTAATGTGCTCGCCAACGAAGGCTACACTTCTTTAAGTATGCGAGGCATTGCTGATCGCATTGGTATTCATCTATCGACTCTTCAGTATTACTTCCCGACTAAACGAGATTTGCTAAAAAGCACCATTGAGAAAAGTATCGGAACCATGGTAAGAATGATGGATGAAATCATCTTGAGTTCTTCAATAGCCCCCGAGAAAGTACTAAGAAAAGCATTAAGAATTCACTTAAAGGCCTGTCATGATCCAACAATAGCCAAACTGTTTTTGGCTTTATGGGGAATGTCAGGTCATGATGAAGATGTAAACTTTTTACTGGCTGAGGTTTACAAAAAAGATTGCCAACGATATTCAGCCTTAATAAAAAAAGCTAATCCACAGTTAACAAAAAAAGATTGTGAGAACAAAGCCATTTTAATCCTTGCTCAACTTGAAGGTCTGCTATTATTTATTTCGCCTGAGAAACCTTTTGCCTCGAAAGCCCGTGTAATAGAGAAACAGCTCTGGATTTCCATTGAAACCCTAATTAGAAAGCGGTGTTAACGTCTCTTTCTGGCACAAAGCAGATCATTGGGGCTGAGCATTATCGAAATCTTTGGATAAGTGCGTTCAATGATTGGGCAATAGCAGTGACTTAGTAATGAGCAGTCGATTTCTACTTATCCCAGGAAGTTAATTTGTCAATACCATATTTAGATCGTTAAGGGGTGAAATATGGCCTTTTTAGTCAGGCCGGTGGCATAATCCGTTCAAATAAAATATGTAAGTTCTCATGCAAAAGCAAGAAAATCCTATTCCGATCATATACTCCAGAATCCTGCTAGATCTTCTCGCAGAGCATGGGCTTCATGCGTCAGCTATCTTACGTGGCACAGGTGTAGAATTAAGTGCCGTCGCTGATCCGGAGTACAAGCTTGATATAAAACAGCAAAATGCTATTTACGAAAATGCCCTCAGTGTTTCTAAAATTCAAGGGTTGGGGTTGATGCATGGTGAGAGAATCCTGCCAACTCATCTGGGCATTGTTGGCTATGCTATACAAACATCGACGAATCTGCGTCAGGCACTGAAACTTCTTGTACGTTATCGACCAATGGTGGGGTCGTTAGTGGATTATCAGTTACGAACAGAAAATGAAACAACTACTCTTGCTTTCACCAATACGTCTGTGCATAACAGTCTTCGACGCTATGTGCTTGAAGAACACATTGCGAGTATTGATCGTATACTCAAATTGATAACCGGTAACCGTTTTCATGCGACGAAAATCAGCTTCGATTATCCGGAGCCATCCTACTTACCTCTTTATGGAAAAACCTTCGATTGTCCTTTGTCTTTCTCCAGTTCGGTAACTGAATATCAATTCGATGCCAAATTGCTGAACCTCGGTCTGGTATTTGCGGATCCCAGTACTTCCAAGGCCTGTGAACGTAAATGTGATGCCATCATTGCCAGGATAAGTGACGCTGGCAGTGATGTAGATGAGATAAGACGTGTCATTTTAATGTTGCCCTGTGATTCTCGTAATCTCAGCGCAGTCGCGGCGGAAATGAATATCAGCTCCCGCAGTGTTCGGCGTAAATTAATGGCAGAGCAAAAAACTTTTCAGGGCTTGCTAGATGAAATTCGTCTGGAACTTGCGACGGACTATCTTAGAAACACAAAACTTACCCTGGAAGATATTGCGCCGCTATTGGGTTTTTCAGATGCCTCTAATTTTCGACAGGCTTTCAAAAAATGGACCGGCAGGCCACCTGGCACGTTTCGTAACAAGATTACCGGCGGCTAGTCAACGCCATCCATATTTTTCCTGGTTTTTGGACGAGTGGGTTCTGAAGTAAAAGAGTTATTAATGACCATACATATTCTCCTACTGTCCTGATCCCACCTTCTACATAGTTTGTCGTTGTAACAAAATAAACAATTATCAAGGCAGTCTATGTGAGGAACCAGATAGATTATGCTTCACCTTATTTCAATGATTGAAAAGGCTATTCGGAAAATATGGTTTGTATTAAATGCCATCAATAATTCGCATTTCTGAAGACGAGTCCTTCCGCGCGCTATTGGCAGGAGCGTTGCTCTATACCATTGGCCCGGCAGCAATCCTGTTAATGCCGATGATTGTAGGTGTTTACATAGATGAGCTTGGATTCACTAATAAAGAGGCGGGATTTCTGGCTTCTGCCGAGGCAATGGGTATGGCTATTGCCTCAATACTGGGTTTGTTCTGGATAAGAAAATTGAATTGGCACTACGTAGCTTTTATCGGGCTTGTCACGTCCATGTTGGCAAATTTTGCTGCAACTGAAATTAACAGTTTCATACCGATGATCTTCTGTCGCTTCCTTGCCAGTGTGAGCGCGGGTACTGCATTCGCCGTTTCTATCGCAAGCCTGGGAGAACAACGTGAACCCGAAAGGGCTTATGGCGTTGGGCTGGCGGTGCAAACAGCGCTATTGATTCTAATGCTAGCCCTATCTTCTACAATTATTAATCGATGGGGTATCGATGGCCTGTTTTCAATGTTGGCCCTGCTTAGTTTGCTTGTCGCATTACCGGTTGTTTGCTTACCAAAGCGAAGTGAAAAAGGTCAACAGCCCGAGTTGCTCAAAACGAGTAATAACATTCTCAATACGGGTTCTATTATGCTCGTACTGTTAGCGACACTGGTTCATTTCATCGGCACCGTTGGGTTCTGGACTTACCTGGAACGAATTGCTGACATGGCAGGGCATTCAACAGCCTTGATAGGTACGGTACTTGCCCTGGCACTGGGCGCAGGAATGCTCGGAGGTTCAGTGGCCGCATGGCTAAGTGACCGTTTCGGCTTTGCCTGGCCATTTGCTATCTCTACTGTTTTTCTTGTCATTTCGGTAGCGCTGGCCGTTGGCGATATTAACGTCTTACTTTTTGCCATTTCCGCCATTGTTTTTGATTTTATGTGGGTGTTTGCAAATGCTTACCAGATCGCTTTGGTGGCAAGGTTGGATACAGGAGGTCGATTCGTAGTTTTAGTGCCGGCCGCTCAGGGAATTGGGGCAATGGCTGGTCCGGCTATCGCAGCTGTGTTTATACAGGGAGATTATTATTTGCCGGTTAATATTATGGCGATCATCTGCTTCATCTTTAGTCTATTTCTATTTTTAATAGTATTACCAAAATTTAAGAATTCAGGAACGACATAAGAATTTAAATTTGAGTAAATTAATACCGGAGGATATATGCCAAAAATTAGCCAAGCTAAAATTGCGAAATATCAGAAACTGGGTCTACGTTCTGCCATGAAACTGAAGAATAAGGAGCTCGGTGATTTCTTTCAGCGTGCTGAAGCGGAAGATTGCAGGATGTTTCAATTTCCTTTCAATCTACAGGGTAAGGACTGGGGGTTTTTCCGCGCACCACATTCAAAGAACCTCGATGGGGTAGACATCGCCTGTGTTGGTATTCCACTGGATAGCAGTGCGCCCAATTTTGCCGGCACACGTCACGGGCCGGAAGCTGTAAGGCGATGGTCGCACCTGCAGGGTCCCATGCACCATTTGACTAAACTAATCCCTTTTGAGAATTGCAATATTGTTGAATATGGCGACGTTGATTTCAGCGGTTTGAATCATGAGGATCGAATCAACGATATTTACGAGACATATACGAAAATAAAAGATGCTGGCGTAATCCCGCTGAGCGTAGGTGGCGAACACACGATGAGTTATCCCATACTGAAAGCGATAGCTCGGGATGAACCAGTAGGGTTGATTCACATAGACGCTCACGGTGATACAACAGGATTTCTCTCTGATGATGAGAGTGAGATTCATGATGGTAATTGTTTCAGTCGTGCAGCCATCGATGGACTAATCGATCCGGAAAGAACCATTCAGATAGGTATACGTGGTGCCAGTTCATGGTGTTGGGAGTTTTCCGAAGATACGGGTATGCGCGTCGTTTACGCTGAAGAAATTCAGGAGCGGGGTGTTAAGCCTATAGTTGATGAAGCGAGAGAGTTGATGGGAAATGGACCCTGCTATTTAACCATAGATGTTGATGCACTTGATCCTGCCTATATGCCGGGCACAGGTGTACCGGAGCCTTTCGGTCTGACACCTTTAGAAGTCAGAGACATCGTTCGTGGAATGCGGTGCCTGAATATTGTTGGAGCTGATATCGCCGAAATATGTCCAGCACGGGATTCACAGGAAATCTCTGCAAACCTGGGTGCGGCTTTTGCTTTTGAAATGTTATGTCTATTGACAGAATCACAAGTTGCACGGACCGGGAATACTCGAAGAACGCATTGGCAGAAACAGGACTAATTAAATTTGAGTCTAGTTCGAAGGTACCAACGATGAAAAAAACTGAATCGAATCATAATCCAACTTTAGCAATCTTACCGGCGTTTCAGCGTTTATCAGATAATACACGTGACAACACTATTGTTATGACTAGTGGCAAGGGCATTTTTGTTTATGACGATAAAGGTAATGAATATCTCGAAGCTACCTCTTCATTTTATGGCGCGATCCTCGGTTATGGAGATGAAGAATTAATCGCGGCAATCGAAGAACAATTACATAAATTACCGTTTTATCCGCCCGGTGTTTATCGCGGCAATGACAAGGCAATAGAGCTTGCTGATAAACTGGTCTCCATGGTTCCTTTGAAAGATGCACGCGTTGCTTTTGGTACATCTGGATCTGAAGCAAATGAATATGCCTTAAAAATGATCCTGTTTCGGAATATCGCGCGAGGTGAAACTGAACGTAAAAAAGTAATTAGCCGTGTCGGCTGTTATCACGGTAGTACTATTGTTGCCGCGAGCATGACTTCCAGCGAGGGTGAAAATCGTGAATTCGGCCTACCACTGCCTGGATACTTAAGTACGATACAACCGGATTATTTTAATTTACATCATGAAGGTGAAGACGAAGAACAATTTGTGCAACGGAATATAGAAACGATTGAACAACTGATATTAAAAGAAGGATCTGAAACCGTCGCTGCGTTTATTGCAGAGCCGGTTTCTTATAACGCTGGCCTGACCATACCCTCACTTAATTATTTTCCTGAATTAAAGTCCATGTTACAACGTTACAAAGTGGAATTAATAGTGGATGAAGTGGTTACAGGTTTTGGTCGCACCGGGAACATGTTTGGCAGTCAAACATTCAATATCGAACCGAGCTGTATGACTTTTGCAAAAGGATTTTCCTCTGCCTATATTCCCATCTCTGCGGCAGTCATCCCCGGTGATATTTATACTGAGATTGAGAAGGAAGTCGACAGCTTGGGTTTCTTTGGTCACGGTGCAACTTATCAGGGACATGCGGTAGCTTCTGCTGCTGCGCTTAAGACGATTGATATTGTCGAAAAACGCGAGTTGCCTGCTCATGCTGCCAGGGCAGGTGAATACCTGTTAAAGAAAGTGAAGCAATATAATAGTCATCCGCTGGTAATCAATACTCGAGGTATCGGCCTTAGTGCGGCAATCGAATTTCGTCATGATGATAACAGCGGTTACCCCGGTCACTACCCCTGTAAATTTACTGAACTTATATATGAAAAAGCCCCCGAACACGGCTTGATTGTTCGTCAACAGGGATCTTCCATTTTGTTTACACCGCCATTAGTCATTACTCAAAATGAGATTGATGAAATTTTTCGTCGTTTCGATCTTGCCCTGCATGCGGCAGAAATGGCGTTTCCAGATTATAAAATGTAGAGAGAGGTTGCTACGATGCAAGATCCGAATATTAAAACCAACATTCTCAAATCTGTAGAGAACCTGAAAGAAGAATTGATCAGCTTGCTGGTAGATACCATCAGGATTCCCAGTGTCAATCCAAGTTTGCCAAATACCAATCCTGATCTTTATCCCTGTGGTGAATCCAATGTGGCAGAATATCTGGCACCGGTAATGGCGGATATGGGCCTGGAAGTTGATCTTTTTGCGGAAGTGGATGACAGGAAAAATGTATGCGGTGTTTGGAAAGGAACAGGTGAGGGTAAGTCGTTAATATTTAACGGTCACATGGATGTCGTGCCTCCCGGTCCCCTGGATGACTGGACAGTGGCTGATCCGTGGAGCGGTAAAATAGTCGATGGAAAAATTTATGGCCGAGGTGCTGCTGATATGAAAAGTGGAAACGCAGCGGCGATTATGGGATTGAAGGCGGTGCTTGATGCTGGTTATAAACCCAGAGGAGACGTCATTCTGCAAAACGTGGTTGGTGAAGAGAATATGGAAACTGCTGCCGGCACAGGTGCCTTTCTTAAACGTGGCTATACTGCCGATGCCGCAATCGTGGTCGAATCATCTAGCTTTCCACAAAGCCTGTCTCTTTGTACAGCACAAGCGAACAACCAGGTGTGTCTTATAAAGGTGAAGGGTAAGACTTTACACTGCGCATTACGCGGAGAAACAATTCGGGCTGGTGGCTATGGCTCACAAATGGGGGTCAATTCCATAGACAAGGCCATGCTGATCTATAACGGTTTAAAACGTCTTGAAGATGAGTGGGGGAGAACGAAATCTCATCCACTCTGGACCCGCCCTGGTTATTTCTCCATCTATCCGACGGTGTTCAATGGTGGCCGTGCAGAAGATGGTCCAACCCTGATGTCGGCAGAAACAATGATGTGTTACATCATTAACAGCCCGCCTGATGAGTCGCCCGAGCAGACACGGGAGGAAGTGGAAAAAGTTATTCAATTGCTTTGTCAGACAGATGACTGGTTAAGAGAAAATCCGCCTCAGCTGGAGTGGGTATTAAACTGGCCTGGTTGGGAACTCGAATCCAACGCACCAATTTGTCAGGCGGTTCATCATGCCTACGAGACAACTTTTAATAAGGAACCAAATTATTATGGATTCTGGTCTGCATCTGATGCAACTTTTCTTACTCAGGCCGGGATCCCAACAATATGCCTTGGACCAGGCTCAGTACAACATGCTCATGCTGCGAATGAGCAAGTGGAGATTGAAGAATTGGTAAACGCCTCTAAAATATATGCTATGTCTATCGCAGAATGGTGTGGTGTATGATATTTACTGGATTATGTGAAAATCATTTATGATGTGTTTCGTAAATATAATTTAAGAGAATCATCCAATGAACGAAAAAGCAAAGAAGCCCGTTGCTCCCTACATGGCAATTGGTCTGTCTACCGTCATCACGGGTATCTCCAATCGCAAACACATTCGACATAACCTGGAGAATATTGAAGAGGCGATACATGCGTCTATCTCCATGACCAATATTAATATGCCGGTAAAAGTAATAGCGTTGGCAGAAGGTGCCTTAACCGGTTTTACCGATGAGATATTTGATTTACCACATACCCTTGCTGCAAAAGAATTGTTTATTGACATTCCGGGAGAGGAAACCGAATGGCTTGGGCGTTTGGCCAAACTTTACAAGACTTACATTATCGTACAGTGCAAGGCACGTTGGCCTGAGGTTATGGATAATCGCTTTTTTAATACCCTATTTGTTATCGATCCGAATGGCGAAGTGATTCACAAGGCTGCCAAGAATCATATCTGGTGTCGGGAACGCTCATGTATGCCTCATGACATTTATGATCGCTGGGTTGAATTGTTTGGTGATGATATTGATGCTTTTTATCCGGTTCTAAAAACCAAAGACATTGGTAATATCGGTACGATTTGTTGCAGTGATGGAGAATATCCCGAGGCAGTTCGTGCCTTGGCTTTTAATGGTGCTGAAGTTGTTTATCGCCCCAGCGAGGCAATGCCGATGACTGGTTCCGGTTATCCCGGTGGTGGTTCCTGGATGGTGCAGAACAGGGGGCATGCGGAATTTAATTCTGTGTACATGCTTTGCCCTAATGCAGGGCCTGTGTATTTATCTCCCAGTGCAAAACATCCGGTCGACATTGCTGGTGGTAATGCTCACATCGTTGATTATCGTGGCGAGATTATGTCCTATAGTGCGTCTACCTATAACACCATGGTCTGCGCGACTATCGATATTGAAGCATTAAGACAATTCAGGTTAATGAATCTGAATAGCAATTGGTTAAAGGATTTACGTACAGAACTGTTTAAAAAAATGTACGACAAACCCATTCATCCAAAAAATCTATGGATGGAGCAGGATCCCCTGCATCATGAAGAAGTCGATAAAGTATATCGCCAGAATATCCAGACACTTGTCGATCGTGGTACCTGGACTAAACCTTTTTATGAACATGAAGGTTGTCATTATCAACCCGGTGGTGAGGAAGAACCTTCATGGGAAGAGCTGAAAGAAATGTGGGCTCCCTGGGATAAAGACGAGAAGTAGTAATCCTGGGAGATTTCTGTAGGAGGGAATGATGATTCTCAGTCATTCCCAGTCAAGCTATTAGACTCTGCTAAGCAAGCTAGTTTTTATTACCAGTGCTATTATTTTTTCTCACTAATTTGGTCTGGATGATGAAAATATGAGCACCAAAACGAAAATTGCAGTACTGGGCGGTACCGGTAATCTTGGTCATGCGCTGGCATGGCGTTGGGCACGAGCAGGTTATGATGTCACCATTGGCTCCCGAACAAAGGAAGGCGCACAGGTTGCTGCCGACGATTTAAACAAACGTCTCGGTCGAGACGTGGTTAAAGCCGCTGATAACCCATCAGCAACTGAATCCGCAGAAGTAGTCGTCCTCACTGTTCCTTTTGCAGCTCATTCTGCTGTGCTCGAGAGTATTTTACCGAATTTATCCGGTCAGGTACTGATAGATACGACAGTGCCTTTGCGTCCACCCAGAGTAGCTGTAGCCCAGTTACCGGAAGAAGGCAGCGCAGCCGAGATCACTCAAAAAATAGTCGGGGATAAAGCACAGGTAGTTGCTGCTTTTCATAATGCAGCGGCGGCCTTGCTGGAAGGAGATGACGACATTGATTGTGATATTTTAGTGACTGCCGACGATATCGCTACACGTAGAGCGATTAAGAAACTGGTGGAAGATACCGGTTGTCG